>JBKOYU010000938.1:0-2189 GCA_046725575.1 Actinomycetota bacterium
GTCGATAGCTGGACGCGCGTGACATAGCCCCGGGTCGCGAAGCGAATGGGGATGGCGTGGGAGACGACGCCGATGCCCGCGCCGACGATCGGCCAGATCGGCCAGAAATACCAGGCGCCTGCCGTGAGGCCGACCGCCAGCCACACCGTGAGCACGATCACGACCATCGCCAGATACGCGCCGAGGTGAATCCGCACACCCAGCCGTGCGGCGCGCCGTCGGGCGGCCTGGCGCTGCGGATCGTTGCGGCGAAGCTGCGCGAGCGGCAGGTCGGCGACGAGTTGGCGCAGCTCGGCGGTGGTGTGGGCGGCGAAGGTGGCCTGCAGCCGATTCTCGTACTCGTCCATCGCGAGGTAGCCCTGCGACAGCGCCTGGCCCAGCTGATTGGCGGTCCGCTCCCGGTCGCGATCGCCGGCGCGTACGGACGTGACGGCTGGTGCGGTCATGGTGCCCTCCGGGTGTTCCATCTAGGCAGTGGCAAGTTCTAACCTCGACTATGCACCGTTAACTTGTCACTGTCAAGATGCTGTTGAATCGGATTGTGCACACCGACGCTCCCAGGGTCGTCAGCGCGAGCCGCGAGATCGCGGCGCCGGCGGACAAGATCTTCGAACTCATCGCCGATCCATCGCTGCAGCCACGATGGGACGGCAACGACAACCTGGCGGAAGCGCCGAGGGGTCAACGCGTGCGGGCGGTCGGTGACGTGTTCACGATGACGCTCACCATGGGCAGCGTCCGGGACAACCACATCGTGGAGTTCGAGGAGGGCAGGCTCATCGCGTGGCGGCCCTCGGAGCGGGGGCAGGCGCCGCCGGGTCACCTGTGGCGATGGGAGCTCGAACCGCTCGAAGACTCGCGGACGCTGGTCACCCACACCTATGACTGGTCGCGGCTGACCGACGAGAAGCGCCTGCCACGCGCGCGTGACACCACCGCGGACAAACTGCAGGCGTCGATTCAAAGGCTTGCCGAGCTCACCGAGCGCAGCTGATACCTGGCGCGATCAGCCCAAGGGCGGGCCGACGATCTCCAGGTCGTAGTTGTGCGCTATCGCCTTGACCCGCTCCACGAACGTGGCGTAATCGATCTCGCCGTCGCCGACGGCTTCGGCAAACATCTGCTCGAACCCTGGCGGAGACACGATCACCAAAAGCCTTGCGGGAGTTGATCCCGCATTCCAGTAAGTGTGCACGGTCCCGCGGGGAACGAGCACAAACGAGCCCGCGGGAGCGCGAATGGCTTCCTCGCCGAGCTTGACGTTGATCGCGCCGTCGAGCACATACACCGCCTCTTCTTCGGCGTGGTGGATGTGCTGCGGCGGCCCCTCGCCCGTCAACGAGACCTCGGCCAGTGTGTACGCACCATGGGTGTCGTCAGCGTCGGCCTTGTACGTATGGGGTTGTCCCGGCACAGGGACGACTCGGCCTTCGCCTGGACCGAGGACGACACTATTCATGCCGAACGACATGTCATACCTCCTGTCAGCGTGCGGCCGAGAAGACGCGCAACGACTCGACCTGGACCGGGTCCAGCGACGGTCGCACGGTTTCGCGGGCCTTGGCGACGTCGGCGGCGGTCACGTCGGCCGCGTCGATCGAGCGGCGCATCGCGGTCAGCGCGGCCTCCCGCAACAGCGCCACGCAGTCAGCCGCACTGTAGCCATCCAACTGTCCTGCCAGCGTATCAAGGTCGACGTCGTCGCTGAGCGGGATGGATTTGCCTGCGGTGCGCAGGATTTCGCGGCGAGCCTCGACGTCGGGCGGCTCGACGAACACCAGCTTCTCGAGTCGTCCCGGCCGCAGCAGCGCGGGGTCGATCAGCTCGGGCCGGTTGGTCGCGCCGAGCACCACCACGTCGCGCAGCGGCTCGATGCCGTCGAGTTCGGTCAACAGCGCGGAGACCACGCGGTCGGTGACGCCGGAGTCGAAGCTCTGCCCACGCCGCGGTGCCAGCGCGTCGATCTCGTCGAGAAACACCAGCGACGGGGCCGAGTCGCGGGCGCGCCGGAACAATTCGCGCACCGCCTTCTCCGAGGCGCCCACCCACTTGTCCATCAGTTCGGCGCCCTTGACCGCATGCACCGACAGCCGCCCGGAGCTGGCCAGCGCGCGCACCACGAATGTCTTGCCGCAGCCGGGCGGGCCGTAGAGAAGAACACCGCGCGGCGGGGCGACGCCGAGCCGCTG
>JBKOYU010000047.1:0-2755 GCA_046725575.1 Actinomycetota bacterium
GAGTGAACGCGTGGGGGTTGGCTTTGACCGCCGTGTCCAGGTTGTCGGTCTCAGCCTTCGCGACGGCGCGCATCGCCCACGGCTTGCCCTCGGCGGCGAGCGCGTCGATGGTCGTCAGGGCGATCTTCCGGTTGGGGTCGAGGCCCTTGATCGCGGCCTTCAGACCGGCCCGGGTGACGCTGGCTTTCGTCTCCGGCTCCCACGCCTGGCCACGCTCGAAGTACCACCGCGCCACGTCGGCCTGCGAGGGGCTGTGGTCGATCAACCCGAGGGTCGCATGTGCGGCACGTCCATGTGGTGTGCCCGCCGCCGTGGCCGAGGCAAGCCTGATGGCCGACGAGGACCTGCCCGGCGCCGAGCTGGTGGCCGTTGGGGCAGCGGGCCTCACGCGGCAGGCCGGCTCCACTGCCGGCGCCGGACCACGGGACACAAGAGAACGCCCCGTCCACAATGGACGAGCGCGCCCGCTTGGTGGGATCAGCCAGGGGTCAGCTGGTGTTCATCGGTCGCCTCGCATCAGTGAGAACACCGAGGCCGGGCTGTTGTCGATCAGCCGGATGTGCTCGAACTTCGTCGCTACCCGGGGGTCGCAGCCCCGCGAACATCGGCGTTGGATTGGAACATTTCGTCCGCTACAGTTAGGACGTGCCGCCGCAGACAGACCGCGCGACGCGGCCCAAGTTGACAGCACGCGGCGTAGCAACTCGCAACCGCATCGTCCTTGCCGCCGCGGAGCTGACGCACGTGCAGGGCGTCGCAGCGACGACGATCGACGACGTGTTGGCGGCCAGCGCAACGAGTAAATCCCAGTTCTACCAACACTTCGACGACAAATCGGAGCTGGTGTACGAGGTGATCACCATGCGCGCCGATGAGATTCTGTCGTGGCAGCGCCTGCGCCTGGAGAAGGTCGATTCGTTCCGTGGGCTCTACCAGTGGCGCGACGCGATGGTGCAGCGGTGCGCATTGCGGCGCGGGCTGTGGGGTTGCGAATTGGGTTCTCTGGCCGCCGAGTTGTCCGATACGGACGACAAGGCCAGGGCCTCGCTCTGCGAGCACTTCACCCAATGGCGCGGTCTGCTCGGCGCGGCGCTCGAGCGGATGCGCGACAACGGCGCGCTCGTCGCCGACGTCGACGTGAAAGCCCTTGCGACGGGGCTACTTGCGGCGGTGGAAGGCGGCTACCTGCTGTCGCAGACGGGACGCGACCCGAGGCTCATGCAGTCAGCGCTGAACATGGCCATCGGTCATGTGGCGTCCTTCGCGACCGCCGGCACAGCAGTGCGGTGACGGCGGCCGCGATCTGGACCTGATCGACCAGTCCGGCGTTTAGTGGTCGCCTGGAATGGCCGTCGGCGCGGGCGGCGCCAGGACCGGGGGCGTGAACAGGTTGCCACCGGTGGGGTTGATCGACTTCTCCACCGGCGCCGGCGCCTGCGGCGGCGGAGCAGGCGCGGCCGGCGGGGCGGCCGTCACCGTGACCGTCTTCGTGACGGTCACCTTCTCCGGTGCCGGCGCTTCTTCCCGTGCGCAGGCGGAGAGCACGCCCATGGCAATGATCGCGCCCATGCCTGCGGTCGCGACGAGGCGACGAGCCATTCGGCCTGATCTCATGATTCGTCCTATCTGTATCGTGAACCTGAACTATATCGTCCAAAAAATCCCACGTCAACGCCTAGATCGCAAGACGCGGCATGCATTGTCGGGGGTTGGGCCATGCCGTGCGACAGACGACACAGTCCAACTGTCCGGAGCTGTCAAGAGCCAGCCCGGATTCCCCGGATTTGGTATTTCCGGCCGGCCGAGCGAAGTCGACTATCGAAACTCGCGAAAACCTCGAACTAGTACGAGGTTTTGTGGGGTGGTCCCGCCGTGGCCGGACCTTAGCCGCCGCCGTAGGGCGGGGCCTTGACCGCCGGCGCCGCGACGGACGTCTCGGGAGCCGTAGGCGGCGTCGTCGTGGTGGCGGTGTCTCCCAGGGTCATCGGCCCCTGGACAAAGGTTGCGCCCGTAGCGACACCACCGGATGCTCCCGATGCCTGTTCCTCATGAAGGGCCACGCCCAGGGCAAGGTCGACGACGATGTCCGCCAAGCCGCCCGGCGGTGGCGCCGCGACATCGAGCGTGAACTAGGCAGGCCCGAGGTTGTGGTCGACGCCGACACCACCACGGCGAAACGCGAGCTCGACAAAGAGAAACACACCGGCCATATCGGCGTGGGACACCTGGACACTGTGCAGCGCCGCCACCGCGTCGTACCCGCCCTTGCCCTCGGGGAATTTGGCCCTGGCCTTGCCGTGCTCGGCGGCGTACAGCCCGCCCACGGTGGTCGCGGCCTCCGGTGAGCCGTACTGCCCATCCTCGGTGAGCTTGGCGGGACGCTTGGCGTACGGGCTGTGGCCCTCGTCGCCCGGCTGGTCCGGCTCCTCGGTCGGCGCGTCGGCCAGCAACGCCGTCAGCTCGGCGGCATGGCCTGCCGGGTCGGCGGCGTGGAACATGTCATGCCCGTTGGGTGCCTGGCCGTTGGTGTCGGCCTTGGCGTCCTCGGCGGTCCTGCTGCCGAGCTTACCGCTAGACTTCGCAGTGTTCTCCGGCTCTTGTCGGGTGGACACTTCGGTTCCTTTCGGATGGGTTCGGATGGACCGGCTCCTCGGTGGAGATGCCGCCCGGTCGAGGCCAAGCACCGGGCGGCATCGCCGCGTTCAGGGCTCAGTCACGTTGCGCTGCTCCCGATTCCGGCGTGACGGTGTTCGCC
>JBKOYU010000939.1:0-4016 GCA_046725575.1 Actinomycetota bacterium
AGATCTGACCGGCAGTCTCGTGGGCTCGGAGATGTGTATAAGAGACAGGTCGTAAACCCGTACCGCGTCAGCACTTTCATAGATGGTTGGTCGACGTCGCCACTGGGGGTGAAGATCCAATATGACCGACTCCCGTCCCGATGACGCACCTTTCGGACGGTGAACCGATCTACGTCCAAGACAGCACTTCCTGATTCGCAATGAAAGTGGCGAACCCATGCCTACCACTCGTTCGCCACATTTCGTGGGAGGCTCACCGCGGACGTGGCGAACGGAGATTGGATGGCATGCTAAGACGCTCGACAACTTCGGCGCACGCAACGACCACTACATCTTCGACAACGCCTCGTTCGAGTTTCCGCTTGGCCTGATGATGCTGGCCGCGGTGCGATGGCCGTCGTGGCGAGTCCCTGCATTGGCGTTCGCCACGCTGCACTGGGGGCTGCACGCGCTGAGTGACATCGTCGACCCTCACCACGCGGCGGGGGAGTCGATCGGCTGGCTCGAGGCTGCCGGTCTGGTGGTGACGACCGCGCTGCTCGGAATCGCGTTGCGCGCCAGCGTCGTTGAGGAGAAGGGCTGATGCGGGTATTGGTGGCAGGCGCGACAAGTGTGCCGGGACTTCCGCTGCTGCGAGAGCGGTAAGGAACGTTCGCGCTATTCCCCCGTGAAGTTCGGCGCCCGCTTCTCGAACGTCGCGGTGATGCCCTCGGTCAGGTCCTTTGACGGCAGCATTGCCGCGTTCCACGCGGCCACGTAACGCAGGCTCTCCGAAACTCTGGCGATGCGCTGCTGATCCAGCACGTCCTTGACGCCGCTGACGGTCAGCGGCGGGTTCGCGGCGATCTCGGCGGCTGTCTGGTGTGCGGCGGCCAGCGACGCGTCGGCATCGTCGTAGACGTCATTGACCAGGCCGATCTTCTCGGCCCGCGCCGCGTCGATGTCCTTGCCCGTCAACGCCAGTTCGCGGAGGTGGCCGTCGTTCAGGATCAGTGGCAGCCGGGCGAGGCTGCCGACGTCGGCCACCATCGCCAGCTTGACTTCGCGGACCGAGAACTTCGCGTCAGCGCTGGCGTAGCGGATGTCGACGGCCGAGATCAGATCAACGCCCCCGCCGACGCACCAGCCGTGCACCGCGGCGATGGTAGGGGTGCGGCAGTCGGCGACGGCGTTGATCGCCCCTTGCATCCGCAGGATGGTCTGGTGAAATTCCGCCCGCGGGCGGGCCGAACCGCCGCCGCCGAGCACACCCGACAGCGAGCCGCCCATCGCGGGCAGGTCCAGCCCGTAGCTGAAGTTGCGTCCCGAGCCGGTCAGCACGATCGCGCGCACGTCGCGATCGGCGTCGAGCTTGGCGAATACCTCGGGCATCTCTGCCCAGAACGCCGGCCCCATCGCGTTGCCCTTGCCGGGACCGACCAGCGTCACCTGTGCGACGTGGCCCTCGATGTCGACGGTGACGGATTCATACGCATCGCCCATGAGCTAGAAGGCTAGCCACTCACCGCGGCGGCGTGCCCATCAGCACCTCGCTGACGGTCGCGTCGGGAAGGAACTGGCAGGCGGCCTCGGCCAGCATTTGCCCGACGGACTCGCCATCGGGGCCCAGCGGGTTGTTCTCCTGGGCCAGGATCGCCCGGATGACGGCCAGCCGGGTAGCCTCGTCGAGCTTGTTGAACTCGCTGCACGTCATGGTCAGCGCGTTCGGTGGCGCGGGGACCACAGGGACGTCGGTGTTCCTGGGGAGCCCGGGGATCGGAAGGTTCGGTATGGGGATGCCCGGCAGCCCCGGCACGGTGGTCGTCGGTGTTCTTGTGGTGGACGTGATCGGCGGTCCCGGCTCGGTGGTCATCGCGACTGTGCCGGGTGTGGTGCGCTCGCAAGCGGTGGTTAGGGCCAGCAGGAGCAGCGCTGCCGCGGCCGTCACCCGCACACGCGTGTTCATCTCGGCAACGATATGCGGTGGCGAGACGTAGCGTGGGCGCATGCCCACCGATGAACTTCAAAGCGCAGAGGAGTCGCTGGCCGTCTTGCAGCACGTACTGCACGGGATCGCCAAAGACGATGAATCGAACCAGACGCCGTGCCGCGAATTCGACGTCGCGAAGCTGACCGACCACCTGATGAACTCGATCACCTCGATCGGCGCTATGGCTGGTGCGCAGTTCCCGGAGCGCGACCGGGGCGACTCGGTGGAACGTCAGGTCATCCTCGCGGCGCGACCGGCGCTGGACGCGTGGCATCACCGGGGCCTGGACGGCACGGTGCCGTTCGGGCAGGGCGAAGCGCCCGCCAAAGTCATGGTCGGAGTGCTGTCGATCGAATTGCTGGTCCACGCTTGGGATTACGCGAAGGCGACGGATTTCGAGGTGACGGTACCCGATTCGTTGTCCGATTACGTGATGGGCCTGGCGAAGCAGATCATCACTCCGGAGGGCCGCACCAATGTCGGCTTCGACGATCCGGTCGAGGTGGCCGCCGACGCAGGGGCGCTGGACCGGCTGATCGCCTACACGGGCCGGCAGCCGAGCTAAGTGCTCTACCGCGCTTCCTATGGTCGAGATTGCGCACAGGGTCGTTGATTCGCATTCACAACCCTGAGTGCAATTTCGACGCTAGCAGCTAGCGAAAAGCCGAGGAACTACCCGCGCTGTCGGATCCAGCCTTCGGCGAAGGCGAGGAAGGCGTCCTATGGTCGAGATTGCGCACAGGGTCGTTGATTCGCATCCACAACCCTGAGTGCAATTTCGACGCTAGCGAAAAGCCGAGGAACTACCCGCGCTGTCGGATCCAGCCTTCGGCGAAGGCGAGGAAGGCGTCGTTCTCGTGTGGGGCGGCGACGGTGACCCGAACGCCATCGTCGCCGTAGGGGCGGACGATCACGCGGCTGTTCGCCGAGTCGTTGGCGAACTCCTGGGCGCGCCCGGGCAGCGGAAGCCAGACGAAGTTGGCCTGTGACGGCGGCACGGTATATCCGGCGTCGCGCAGTGTGGCGGTGACGCGGGCGCGTTCGGCGACGACGGCGTCGGTGCGGGCCAGCAGCTCGTCGGCGGCGTCCAGTGATGCGACGGCGGCGGCCTGCGAGATGCTCGTCGCGGTGAACGGCACATAGACCTTGCCCAGTGCGGTGATGATGTCCGGATCGCCGACGGCATATCCGATACGCAATCCGGCCAAGCCGTACGCCTTCGAAAACGTCCGCAGCACAACGACATTGCTGTGCCTGCGAACCAGCCCGAAACTGTCGGGCACCAGCCCTTCGCGGATGTACTCGACGTAGGCCTCGTCGAGCGCGATCAGAATGTGCGACGGCACTGCCTCGACGAAGCGGGCAAGAGCATCGGGGTCGACGACGGTGCTGGTCGGGTTGTTGGGGTTGCACACGAAGATCAGCCGGGTGCGGTCGGTGATCGCGGCGAGCATCGCGTCGAGGTCGTAGGTGTAGTCGGTCAGCGGCACCTGAACCGGTGTGGCGCCGGCGGTGCGCACCTGCAGCGGGTAGATCTCGAAGCTGCGCCAGCCGAACAGCACTTCGTCGCCGACCGTCGAGGTGATCTGGATCAGCTGCTGGCACAGGCTGACCGACCCGCACCCCACCGAAAAATATTCAGGAGCGAAGGCCCCGTTGTCTATATGCTTGGCCAGGCGTTCTTTCAGCTCGACATACCCGTTGTCGGGGTAGCGGTTGATGTTGTCGGCGGCCGTCTCGATGGCGGCCCGGACGCTCGGCAGCGGCCCGTGCACCGTCTCGTTGCTGGCGATCTTGATCGCGCCCGGCACCGTCTTGCCCGGGGTGTACGCGGGCAGATCGGCTAGTTCGGGGCGCAGACGGGCGGTCACCTGACCAGTTTATGGGTCGCTCACCTGCGCTTTGCCTTCGCCTGTTGCCCCTGTGTACGCTGTCGGATCGGCGGTTAAACGTCAGGAGGCGTGCCAGAGCGGCCGAATGGGGCTCACTGCTAATGAGTTGTCGCCCTCAAAGGCGACCGGAGGTTCAAATCCTCTCGCCTCCGCCG
>JBKOYU010000089.1:0-6639 GCA_046725575.1 Actinomycetota bacterium
CCGGGATGTTGTCTTCCTTGTTGTAGTCGCTGTGACCGCCGTCCTTCGTAACGTGGTCGTAGTAGTTCGCCCCGGTGCAGATGACCTTGTTCGGGTAGCGCAGCGGTGTCAGCCAGTCCTCGAGACGCGTTGGCCCGGGCACGGCGGGGTGCGCGGAAGCGTTGTCGCTGAGCGCTTTTGCCGCCTCAAGCAGGACGGGCTCGGTTGTTGCCCAATGGGCGAACACCGTCATCAGGCCGCCCAACGGGTCGGGCGCGAGAACCTCCGAGGCGACGTCGGCGATCCGGTAGTGCCGGTCATCGACGCTCAGCACCGCTGTCGGGACGCCGTCGACGCATAGTGTCGCGAGTGAGAACTGCATGGCTAGTCGTCTCCTTCAGTGCAATTGGCTAGGCGACGCCGCTCGCGGCGGGTGCCGCCCAGTGATCGAGCAGCTCGTCGAGCGTCGTGACGGGATGCCGAAGCAGCGCGCGGCCGAGCCCGCGGATCGCGTGTCGCTGTGCGGTGTCGAGGTATTCGACGGGCGATGTGCCGTCTATGCGAGCCAGTGCGAGTGCCGGCAACAGGGCCACCACCCGTGCTTCGAACGCCTCCGGCGATTCCCAGTCGATGTGGCGGGTGTGCCCCTCGGCCAGTGCACGTGCCGCTGCACCCAGTTCGTCGGCGTGGCCCGGCAGCTTGACGGACTTGAGGAGTAGGTGGTTGAGACAGAAGGCGATGTCGAACGCCGGATCGCCGAACCAAGCGCATTCGGCGTCGATCAGCCTCGGTCCGTCCGGCCCGATCAGGATGTTCTTCGGGCTGACGTCACCGTGGACAACGGCGAGGTGTGTGCTGGCCGTCGTCCCCGCAAGCTCGATGAACCGGATCCGGAGATCGGGGTGTGCCTCCGCAGTGGTGTACAGATACGGCTCGATACGCAGGGCGTCGAAATTGGTGTCGGTGGCGAACCGCACCGCGCAGTCTGGATCGGCGGCACTGGCCGCGTGCAGCCTGCCGACGAGGTCGCCGACCTGCCGTGCGACCGAGACATCCACGCGACCGTCGAGCAGCTGGGTCTTCCAGACGGGGTAGCTCTCCGGCGACAGGAACTCCATCGCGAACAAGCCCGCTTCGGGATCATGGTCAATGAGGCGAGGCACCCGGCCCGGGCACACCGCTGCGGCGAAGGTCAGCCAGTCGTACTCGACCTCGTTCCGTGAGACAGGTGCATGCCACGGGTGAGCGACCTTCAGTTGCGCCAAAGCACCTTTCACACAAAGGGTTTCGTTTGGTAGGTCCACCTTCCACAGGTCTGACGAGACGCCGCCGGTCAGCGGAGTGAGATTCGCGCGCTCCCCGATGCGCAGAAGCCGCCGTTCGTGCAGGAATGCGAGTACCCGCGCGTGCGGGTCCACGGCGGTCACCGGGTCGCTCCCGATGTGGGTGCGACCAGCGCGCCGAAGGGCAGGCTGACGTCCTCCGCGATGCGGATCAGTTGGTTGTACTTGGCCAGTCGCTCGCCCGAGCGCATCGATCCCACCTTGATCTGCCCGGCGGCGGTCCCGACGGCCAAATCGGCGAGCAGATCGTCTTCGGTTTCGCCCGAGCGGGCCGAGACCACGGGCACATAGCCGGCTTCACGCGCCTTGCCAACGACGTCGAGCGTGCCGCTGAGTGTGCCGTTCTGATTGACCTTGACCAGTACGCCGTTTGCACATCCGCTCGCGATGCCCTGGGTGAGCCGCTGCACGTTGGTGGTGAACAGGTCGTCACCGATGAGGCGCACCCGGTCACCGAGCCGCGCGGTCAACTCGCGCCATCCTGCCCAGTCCTCCTCGTCGAGGGCATCCTCGATGGACACGATGGGATAATCTTCGACCCAGCCCGAGATCATCTCGATCATGTCCGCGGTGCTCGCCAGGCGCCCTTCGCGCCGCAGCTGGTATACGCCAGTTGCGCTGTCGTACAACGCCGTTGCTGCGACGTCGATCGCGATTGCGATGTCCACCCCGGGTTGCAGGCCGGCTCGCTCTACCGCGACGACCAGCAGCTCGAGGGCGTCCCGGCCGGTTCGGCAGCCCGGGCTGAGCCCGCCTTCGTCCGCGAGCAGGGTTGGCAGGCCGCGCTCCGCACACACCACGGTTGCCGCGTCCCGGACTTCGGCGGTGAGCCGGATCGCGTCCAACATGGTGGACGCCGAGATCGGCACCGCGAGGAAGTCCTGGACATCCATTCCGCGGCCGGCATGCAGGCCGCCGGAGAAGATGTTCACCATCGGCATCGGCAGTGTGGGTTCGGCGCCGGCGAGGTCGGCGATCCGCCGGAATAGCGGTTGCCGCAACACCTTCGCCGACGCCCGGCAGGTCGCCAGTGACGTACCCAGCACCGCGTTGGCACCGAGCCGGGACAGCCCGGGTGTGCCGTCGAGTTCGCGCAGCACGCGGTCGCAGCCCTGCTGGTCGACCACGTCGTGGCCGCGCAAAGCGGCGGCGATCTCGGCGTTGACATGCGCGACGGCAGACAACACACCGAGGCCACTGAAGACGGCACGGTCGCCGTCGCGCAGCTCGTGCGCTTCGTGCGTACCGGTGGACGCGCCGGACGGCACCGAGGCTCGGGCGACGACACCGTCGTCCGTGCCCACTTCGACTTCGACGGTGGGACGGCCGCGCGAGTCGAGCACCTGCCGGCCGTGCACGCTGCGGATTACACTCATCAAAACACTCCAATTCGGTTGGTGTAAGGGCGGTTACAGGGATGGCGCGGCGTTTCGCCACGCAGGACACGCACGACTTCCTCGGCGGCACTGCGCCGCAGTTCGATCAGTGATGCGTCGGATGAGAATGCGATGTGCGGGGTGATGACCACCCCGGGATGCTCCAGCAGCTGGGCCGGCACGGCGGGTTCCGACTCGAGGACGTCGAGGCCCGCGCCGCCGAGGTGTCCGGCGTGCAGCGATGCCGCGAGGGCGTCGGTGTCGACCAAGCCGCCGCGGCTGACGTTGACCAGCAGCGATCCGGGCGGCATGAGTGCGAGCTCGCGGGCGCCGATCAGGTGGCGGGTTGCCTCGGTGAGCGGTGCGTGCAGGATCACGACATCGCTTGTGGCGAGCAGTTCTTCGAGCGATGATGGGCGGCTGGTCACGACCCGCGCGCCCAGTGCGCGCAGCTTTTCGGCGGTTCTCCGGCCGATTCGCCCGTACCCGACCACGCCGCAGGTCAGGGTGGAGAGCCTGCGCAGCCGGGCGCTGGCGGGGTTCCAACGTCCCGCGCGCACCTCGCGGTCGGTAGCAACCACTCCGCGGGTCCAGGTGAGCACCAGGCCGACCGCGTGGTCCGAAGCCTCCTCCACGCAGTAGTCGGGCACATTGGTGACCCACACGCCACGCCTGGTCGCCTCGGCCGCCTCGATGTTGTCGAGGCCGACGCCCATGCGGGCGACGACCCGCAGTGCGTCGGAGCTCCCGATGGCGTTGGCGGACACCGGTGCCCAGCAGGTGAGGATCGCCGAAGGCTGGTTCGCGGCCACCAACGCGTCGATCGTCGCCGTGTCGGCCGGCTCCGGCGGACCTGCCACGAGGCGGAAGCCGGCCGATTCGAGCACCTCACGCTCGACCCGGTCGTCGGGCCAGGCGCGGTCGGTGAGCAGAACGGTGTTGACATCCTCCCGGCTATGAATGGCCGGGATTCCACCTGCCTGCCTGGCTGTCTCGTTACTCATCGAGCACCGCCGTAGGCCAGGTGGTGGTGGAATTCATGCCGACCGGCTCTGTCGCTGCTTGCGCGCGCCACTGACCCTTGGTCTGCGGCCTCGCCGGTTGAACATCGACTAGACCCCGACACCCGTCGACAGTCCTGACGGTGGACTCGGCTCCCGCCAACTCCAGGCCTAGCCCTGAAACCTCCTTCCGACATAGCGCAGCGTAACGGCAGGCACCGACAATTTGATGCGCTAACCCGGCCCTGAAGGACCGGGCTTCAAAGCTACGTTCCGCGGTCATTTCGATTCCCCGACGCAGCGCAGGTATTGCTCGCCGAGTCCGGACACTTGGGCAGTCACCAGGTCACCGTCGCGAAGGAATCGTCCGTGGTGCGAACCGAATCCGGCCGGTGATCCGGTGCAGATCACGTCGGCCGGCCGCAGCCGGGTATGCCGGGACAGGTAGGCGATCTGGCGCTCGACGCCGAACAGCATGTCCTCGGCGGTGTCGTCCTGCATCACCGTGTCGTTGACCGCCAGCCGCAGACGCAGCCGCAACACATCGGGCACCTGCCAGGCGGGCACGAACCACGGGCCGAGCGGCAGGGATCCGGGCATGCCCTTGCTCTGGATCCAATCGCTGCCCAGCGCCGGCAGATCCGCACGCGTGACACGAGAGCGCACGGTGAGGTCATTGGCCACGCAGAAGCCGGCGATGACACTCGCCGCGTGCTCACTATTGACGTGCCGGACGTCCGCCCCGATGATCACCGCGATCTCGACCTCCCAGTCGAGGGTTTCGACGCCACACGGGATGGTCAGCTCGCCGATGGGAGTGCCAACGCGTTGCGGACTGGTCATGCATACGTAGGGCTCGCCCGCCTGGCGCCTGCGGTCGAGCGCTTCATGGATGGACGCTTCGGATGCGCCGTCCTCGGCGTCCAGAGCTGCCTCCACGATCTGCCGCCGGTAATTGCCGATGGTGCAAAACGTTTGGCGAGGCTCGATGGGTGCGTGTAGCCGCAGCGTGTCGATGCGCGCACCGTGCGAGAGAATGCGATCGTGCGTGTCGGCCAAACCGGTGAGCACACGGAGGCCCGGTCTGTGGTCTTGCCACTGCTCGACCAGGTCGGTCAGTGAACCCACTCGGGCGCACGGCCAATCGGGCCCCCAGATGGCCAAGGGTAGGGCCCGTCCATCAGCGACCAACCATGGCAGCGCCGCGCCACCGTCGACACTGGCCGTTGCCAGTACCACCCCGGTGGGGGCCATGTCGGTCAGCACGACGAGTCCGGTGTCAAGGCACCCGTCAGGACGAACGCAACACTCGCCGGTCGGTCCGTTCTGTTCCGCCATGCATGGCGGCAACCGATTTGCACAATGGTGTCGCCGCGGGTAAGCCGCGCCTGCGCACCGTCATCCAGTTCGAGCCAGATCTCGCCATCGAGCACCACGCCGTAATCGACACTGGCGGTGCGGTGCATGCCAGGCTCGTCGGGATCCATCGCAGCGGTGATATCCGGTGCGTAAGTGGTGAATTCAGTGTTGGCACGATCGGCGTCGAAACCCGAATCGGTAACTACGGAATCGGGGGCGTAGTGGACGATGACAAAGCTCGCACCGCCCTGTTCAGGAACGACTGGGCCCGTGTCGCAGGTTGGCTCCTCGGCCGGGGGTGTTGTACTGGGCGGTCCAGCGGTAAACCAGACCCGGGTCTGGGCCTGACCGGGCATGAACTCGAAATCATGGCTGTGCGGGACCACGCCATCGGACAGGAAGACCGATTTTCCGCCGGCGTCATTACCCGCCACCACGCGCCGTACGTTCATGGGATGACGACGTAGTTGCTGAAACCGCCGCGGCGGTCCTGCAGCCCGGAGATCGCCCGGTTGACGTCGTCGAGCGAAAACCGCTCGTGTTCCAAGTAACTCAGGTCAAGAGCACCCGTCTCGACCATGTGAGCGACTTCCTGGCCCTGCGCAGTGCTGAACCAGTTCGAACCGATGAGCTGAACCTGCTCGTCCATCAGCCATTTCATGTCCACCGCAACGGGATCGGCCACCCCGCCGACGTTCACGACCTTCCCGCCGCGGCGCACGCCCTGCATCGAGTCCAGCATCGTCTCCGGCGGGGCCTTGGCGCCGAGCGCGCTGATGACGAAGTCGGCACCTTCGCCGTCGGTCAGCGTCTTGGCCCACTCGCCCGAGGACTTGTCGCCGAGCTTGAGGACCTCGATGCGGTTGGGCGCAAGCGACTTGACCCGCTCCAGCAGCCCTTCGTTTCGACCGGTGCCGAGCACCTTTGACACCCCCATGGCCAATGAGAGCATCGTCGACGCGACACCGAGTGTTCCGGTGATGCCGTCGATGAGGCCCACCTTTCCGGGTCCGGCGTCGGCCATCCGCAGGGCACCATAGGACGTGCCGATGTAGCCGAACCGACCGGCCTGCTCGAAGGAGATGTTGTCCGGAAGCGTGACCAGCGAGTGCTGGGGCGCGGTCATGTATTCGGCGAAACCGCCGTAGGGGTACAGATCGAAGATCTTCTGGCCGTCGGGAGAGGTACTGAAGTAGCCGTTGTGGGTGAAGTAGCGGCAGAGGCTGTGTTGACCGCCGCGGCAGGAGTAGCAGCTGCCGCAGGACCGCAGCGGGCTGACGTACACGCGGGTGCCTGGCCTGGTTGCGATCACCGCCTCGCCGACCTGTTCGACGACACCAGCGACGTCCAGGCCGAAGATGGCCGGGAACCGCGGCAGGGGCTGGTGCGGAAACCAGGTGGGCCAGTTGTTGATCACATTGGCCATGTTCGGCACGATCCCGCACGCCTTCACCCGGACGAGTACGTCCGTCGGTCTGGGCTTCGGCACTTCGATGTCGTCGATCGACATCGGTTCGCCGATCGCATGCAGCCGCGCCGCGCGCATCAACGTCATTGTGGTGCTCCTATTTTCGGTCCGTG
>JBKOYU010000025.1:0-5917 GCA_046725575.1 Actinomycetota bacterium
TCGATGATCTGCTTGTGGCCGCCGCCGGTGTAGCCCTCGAACGGGAAGAAGTTCCCCACGAAGATCCGGCCCACCTCGCCTTGCGGCAACTCATTGCCGTTGTCGTCGAGGATCTTTACCTTGACGCCCTTGACCACCGGCCCGACGGTGGCGGGATTGATCGACAGGTCCTTCGGTCGTGCGATGGTGGCGAACGCGATTTCCGTTGACCCGTAAAGGTTATAGATGACCGGACCCAGCTCCTTGAGCGCCCGGGTGGCCAACTCCGCGCCGAGCTGCGAGCCGGACACGAACACGATCCGCAGCGACGACAGGTCGGGCTTGCGCTCCATTGCGTCGAGCGCATCGAGGATGCGCGACAACATGACCGGAACCACGACCATCGCGGTCACCTTGTGCTTCTCGATATCCGCCAAGACAGTTGGCGGCTTGAAGCGGCGCCGCAACACCAGCGTCGAGCCGAGCATCATCGCGATGGTGGCGTGCAGGTACCCCAGCGCATGGAACATCGGCGCCGGCAAGGACGTCACTTCACCGGACTTGAACGGCACGTGCGACAGGATGCCGCCGATCGGCGCCAGCGTCGGTGGCGTACTTCTGTTGGCGCCCTTGGGAGTTCCCGTTGTGCCACTGGTCAAGATGATGATCGACGAGTGCTTCGTCACCTTGGGTGCGGGCTTGCCCGAGCTGCGGGCCACGAGATCCTCCAGCGTCTCGTCGGTGCTGCCCGACGGCTCCTCCTTGTCGGGGTTGATGCCGAGCGCGCGCAGCTTACCCAGCGGCGGATCGGCCTTCGAAACCGCCTGGCAATACTCGTCGTCGTAGATGATCAGCTTGGCGCCCTCGCGCTCGGAGACCTCTTTTATCTGCGGTCCTGAGAACTCGCTGTTGAGCAGGATGATGCGCGCGCCGGCGCGGGCCGCCCCGTACACCGCAATAAGGAACCAGCGGTGATTGCGAGCCAGGATCGCTACCCCGTCACCGCCCTTGACCCCCATTGCCAGCAGCCCGTTGGCGACCGCGTGCGCGCCGTCGTCGAGCTCCTTGAACGTGATCTCGCCGAAATCGTCGATGATCGCGGTGCGATTGGGGGTGCGACGCGCGTTGAGCGCGGGGATCATGCCGAACTCGCCCCAGCGTCGGATGTCAGCGACCATGGCGGCGACGTTCTGCGGCGGCTCCAGTTTGAAGGCGCCGGCTTCCAACATCTTGTAGGCGTAGTGCAGCTCTGCCGACCCACGTTCGGCGAGCTGCTGGGCTTTGGCGACTGCCTGCAACGGAAGATCGGTTAGCTTAGGCATGACCCCCACAATATGTGACGGCCGTCTCACCGCGGCCGGGAAATTACCATGACAAACATGCCCGGTCCGCTGTACCTGGAGGTCGACGGTCGGCAGGTGCCCATCTCCAATCCTGACAAGGTCGTCTTCCCCGATATCGGGGTCACCAAGATGGACCTGATGCGCTATTACACCGACGTCGCCGACGGGGCGCTGCGCGGTGTGAGGGACCGTCCGATGATCCTCAAGCGGTTCGTCAAGGGCATCACCGAGGAAGCCGTCTTCCAGAAGCGGGCGCCGGAGAAGCGGCCGGAATTCGTCGACGTCGCCGAGCTGAAGTACGCCTCGGGCACCTCTGCGAAAGAGGCGGTCATCCACGATGCCGCCGGCCTGGTCTGGGCGGTCAACATGGGCTGCGTCGACCTCAATCCGCACCCCGTGCGCGCCGACGATCTCGCCCATCCCGACGAACTTCGCGTCGACCTCGACCCGATGCCGGGCGTGACGTGGCGACAGATCGTCGACGTGGCCTTGGTCGCGCGCGAGGTGCTCGAGGAGCACGGGCTGACCGCGTGGCCGAAGACGTCGGGGTCCCGCGGCTTTCACATCTATGCCCGCATTCAGCGGCGGTGGCCGTTCAAGTTCGTCCGGCTGACGGCGCAGACGGTGGCCCGCGAGGTGGAACGCCGCGCCCCCGAATTGGCGACGGCGCGGTGGTGGAAGGAGGAGCGCGAAGGCGTGTTCGTCGACTTCAACCAGAACGCATTCGACCGCACCGTCGCCTCGGCGTACTCCGTCCGGGCCACCCCGGACGCCCGGGTATCGACGCCGCTGTTCTGGGACGAAGTTGCCGACTGCCAACCCGAGAACTTCACGATCGCCACCGTGCCCAAGCGTTTCGAGGACTACGGCGATCCTTGGGAGGGAATGGACGATCAGGCCGGCACGCTGGACGCGCTGCTCGACCTCGCCGACCGATTGGGACCGGCCGAGAAGGCGCCGAAGGGTGCAAAGAAGGGAACAGGCGGAAACGCCAGGCGCCGCATTTCCACGAAGCCGCTGATCGAGATCGCCCGGACCAAGACCAAAGACGAGGCGATGGCAGCGCTCGACGAATGGCGCGAACGTTACCCGTCAGTAGCCGAAAAGCTCCAGCCTGTAGACATTTTGGTCGACGGCATGAGGGGGCCCAGTTCGATCTGGTACCGGATTCGGATCAATTTGCAGCACGTACCCGAGGTCCAGCGGCCCCCACAGGAAACGCTGCTCGCCGACTACAACCCCTGGGAGAACTACTCAGGACCGCAGTGGATGCGCCGTGGTTGAGCAGTTTGCTATCCGATCCAAAACCGGTTCTTAATAAAGTATTAGCGGTTACTCCCCGTTGCCTTAGATCGGCTCCGTAGCTTCGGTAACAGGTCGGCGATCGAGGGGAGGCTGCAGATGTACGGCAATCCGGCATACGAGTGCGACGGCGCCCAGGTCCGAGCATGCAGCCGCCAGTTGGCCACCGTGGTGACAGTCACCGGCGATCTCGACGACGCGAACCTCGACAACGTCAGCCAGTACACCAAGCGCTTTGTCCTCCCGGAGAAGCCGGTCGTGCTGGATTTGAGCGGAGTGAGTTCCGCTACTCCACACATCATTTCACTGCTGAGCCACATCGACGATGCCTGCGCCGCAGCGGGGGTCGGGTGGTCGCTCATCGCGAGCCAACCGGTCAGCCGCGCGGTCCGCATGTTCGACGACCGTATCGAGCTGCCGACGATGGCGTCGGTCGCGGACGCACTCAACCATTTCGCCGACGTCACGATGGAACGCCGTCGGCTCCTTCCGCTCCTCACCAAGAGCGCCTAGAGACAGGATCGATCAGAGTGCTTCTCGACGTTCGTTGGCTGGCCTTCCTGGTGCACGGGCGGCACAAGCCGCATTCGCGACCCCTGGCGCTGCCGGCCCGCTGATCTCGTCATAGCTAGCTAAGATCGCTGCCCATGTCGGGTAGTTGGGCGGCGGTGCTCGGCCAGCTCATACCGTTGGCGCTGGTAGTCGCCATGTCGCCACTGACGATCATCCCGGCAATCGTGCTGGTCCTGCAGTCTGATCGTGCTCGACCCACCGGCCTGGCCTTCATGTTCGGCTGGCTGGTCGGGCTGGCGGCAACTACGGCGGTGTTCGTGCAGGTCCCTCGGCTGCTCGATGGACTCAATCGACCGGCGCCGACGTGGGCGGCGTGGGTCCGGATCGCGGTCGGCATCGCGCTGGTCGCATTCGGCGTGTGGCGGTGGCTGACCCGTCACCAGGTCACCAAGCAGCCGGCGTGGCTGAACCGGATGAGCAGGCTGACACCCGTCGGCGCCGGCGCAATCGCGGTGGGGCTGATTCTGGTCAATCCCAAGGTGCTCGTGATGAACGCCGCAGCGGGACTGGTGATCGGTACGGCGTCGTTGGCCGTGCCGGGTGTGTGGGTGGCCGTCGTGTACTACACCGTCATCGCGGGGTCGTCGGTCCTGGTTCCGATACTCGCCTACACCGTCGCCGGTGAGCGGGTGGATCATCAGCTGGAGCAGTTGAAGCAGTGGATGGAACGCCAGCACGCAGTCCTGATGACAGGCTTCCTGGCGGTCGTTGGTTTGTTATTGGTGTACACCGGGATTCGCGCGGTTTGAGCCGCCGTGCGGTCGGGTACGCGGCGGCAATGACCGCAATCGACCAGCGAGACACCACTGAGGTGGGGCGCACCTGGCGCATCGCGAACTGGATCCTCGCCCTGGCCACCGTGCCGGGCGCAATCGCGGTCGTCGTGTTCCTCTATATGCAGGTCCTCGGCACAGCCGGATGCAACGATCAGCCGTGTCCGCGCCAGGGTCCCGGTGAGCTGGGCTTCACACTCATCCAATATGGCGCGCCCATCGTCGCGGTTGTCACGGTCGTGCTGTCGTTTTTCACCGCACGACGCCGCGGCGGGATCGTCATGCCGGTGATAGCGTGGCTGCTGTTGATCGCCGCCATTGTCGTGCTTGTCTTTTCGTTCACACGAACCGGTTAGCCGCTATCGGATCGGTAGTCCGGTGATCGCCCTGCCCATGACGAGTCTCTGGATCTCACTGGTGCCCTCGAAGATGGTGAAGATCTTCGCGTCACGGTGCATGCGCTCGACCGGGTATTCACGCGTATAGCCGTTGCCGCCCAGGATTTGGATGGCCTCATCGGTCACGTAGACGGCGGTTTCGCTGGCCACCAGTTTGGCCATCGAACCTTCGGCGCTCGTGAAGGGCTTGTTGTTACGTGCCATCCAGCCGGCGCGCCAGACCAACAATCGCGAAGCATCGATACGGGACTTCATGTCGGCCAGCTTGAACGCAATCGCTTGGAAGTCGGCGATCTTGCGCCCGAACTGTTCTCGCTGCTGTGCGTACTCCAGCGCGTACTCGTACGCTGCGCGGGCAACGCCGAGCGCCATCGCGCCGACGCTGGGTCGTGTCCGTTCGAACGTCTTCATCGCGGCTTGGCCTGAGGCACTTTGGCCTTCGCGGCTGCGCGCAACCCGTTCGTCGAACTTTTCCTTTCCGCCGACGATCAGGCGGCCGGGGATCCGGACGTCCTCGAGGATCACCTCGGCGGTGTGCGACGCGCGTATTCCGTGCTTCTTGAACTTCTGTCCCTGTTTGAACCCCGCTGTATTCGGCGGGATGATGAACGTCGCCTGCCCGCGGCTTCCGAGTTCGGGGTGAACCGACGCAACAACGATGTGCACGTTGGCAATTCCGCCATTAGTGGCCCAAGTCTTCACGCCGTTGAGCACCCACTCGTCGTTGGCTTCGTCGTAACGGGCGCGGGTGAGGATGGCGCCCACATCAGAGCCCGCGCCGGGTTCCGATGAACAGAACGACGCAAGCAACGGATCCTCGGGCGTACCGAACATCTGCGGAAGCCACTCGCCCAGCTGCTCGGGTGTGCCGTTGGCGGCAAGCGATGCGGCGGCCAACCCGGTGCCCAGGATCGACAATGCGATGCCGGCGTCGCCCCAGAACATCTCCTCGAACACGGTCAGCATCCCGATGCCGGTTGGTTCGGCGGCTTGCGTGGCGAACAACTCCATCGAGTAGAGGCCGACCTTGGCCGCTTCCTGGATGATCGGCCACGGAGTCGCCTCGCGCTCATCCCACTCCGCCGCCGCGGGCCGCACGACGGTGGCCGCGAACTCGTGGACCCAGTCCCTGACCTGGATTACGTCGTCGGACAGCTCAAGCGAAAACGACACAGCCACTTGTCCTTTCTGTGCCTGTTCAGCGGAGGTACAAACCCCACTTCGGTGAACAACTGTACACCGATACTTACCGCGCGGTAAGGTCCTGAGGCTGTGGAGTGCCTCACTTAATGGCACTACTGAAGTGGGCAGACTCCGCGTTCGAATGTCCGGATGATCAGCGGGGCGACCGTGTGGCGAGGCAGTTCGCCGCTACTGGCTTCCTCACACCTTTGCAGGACCAACCCGTAGAGTCGCGGTCGCAGGGCTTGTTCTAGGGATCATGGTGGTGATCGCAGGACTGGCCGTTGCCTGGCCGGCGCATGCCGATCCTGATACCGATTTCGCGAATCAGTTGCACGGCTACGGAATCTACGGCCAGAAGGACTAC
>JBKOYU010000496.1:0-5605 GCA_046725575.1 Actinomycetota bacterium
ACACACGTGCGCAATAAATGTATTCCCCGTCACACGATGTAATGGGGTAATAGCAGGTGAATGGTGAATCCACATGCTAGTGATCCGGCCAGGTAAACCCGATTATGGGTAAAAGCATAATCACGGGTTCCCAGCTCAGCGCTACTTTGTGCCCGTAGGCTGACGGCGAAACCAAGGAAAGCGGGTCTGCCATGGCCGAGCACTCGCATCTGCGCAGGTCACTGTTGGTCGGATTGAGCGTCGCGGCGCTTTTCGCCGCCCCGACCGCCGGCGCCGAACCGTTGGACCAGAACGGTTACAACGGCGCGCCGACGATCGTTTCCGGTGCTCCGGTACCGACGATGAACGGTGTTCCGTGCGTCGCCGGACACCTCGGAACGTGTACTGGCTTCGCGCAGAACCAACCGAGGCCCACCAAGCCGCGTGCGTCGGTCGGCCACAGTCCCACGGTGAGTCCGTAACGAAAGGCGGAAGGCATGGGTCACTACAGGAGCAACGTGCGCGATCTCGAGTTCAACCTGTTCGAAGTGCTCGACCTGGAGAAGGCGCTGGCGACCGGAGTTCGGTGATCTCGACGGCCAGTCGGTGCGGCAGACGCTCCATGGCCAGATGTTGACGTGACACGGGAGGGCGACCGTAACCGTCGATTCCTAAACTCAGTTGCCAGGCGTGTACCCGAACGGAAGCAGGATGCTCTTTGCCTCGCAGTACTGTTCGATGCCCTCCGGACCGTTTTCGCGTCCGATGCCGGAGTTCTTGTAGCCGCCGAACGGGGCACCAGGATCGAACGCGTACATGTTGACCGCGTACGTGCCGGTGCGGATCTTCTTGGCGATCTCGACGGCCTTACCGAAGTCGGTGGTGAACACGCTGCCGGCCAAGCCGTAGACCGAGTCGTTGGCGATGCGGATCGCGTCCTCTTCGGTGTCGAACGGGATGATCGCCAACACCGGGCCGAAGATCTCCTCCTGGGCGATGGTCATCGAGTTGTCCACGTCGGCGAACACCGTCGGCTGCACGAACCACCCGCTGTCGAGCCCCTCGGGCCGACCACCGCCGGTGACGATCCGCGCGCCTTCCTCGACGCCCTTCTTGATGTAGCCCTCGACGCGCTCGCGCTGCTTTTCCGAAATCAGCGGGCCGATCATCGACGCGGGATCGTCGGGCAGGCCGACTTGCATCGCGGCGACGGCGCCGGACACCTTCTCGACGACCTCGTCGTAGCGCGAGCGCGGCGCGAGGATCCGGGTCTGGCCCACGCAGGCCTGCCCGCAGTTCATCAGGCCGGAGAAGACCAGCATCGGCAGCGTCGAATCGAGATCGGCGTCCTCGAGGATGATGGCCGCGGACTTGCCGCCGAGCTCGAGCGTGCACGGCTTGAGCTTCTCGGCGGCCAGCTTGCCGATCTCCTTGCCGACCGCCGAGCTGCCGGTGAACGTGAACTTGTCCAGCTCGGGATTGTTGGTCAGCGCGCGGCCCGTCTCGGGGCCGCCAGGGACCACCGACAGCACTCCTTCGGGCAGGCCGGCCTCGGCGAACACCTCGGCCAGCGCGTTGGTGGACAGCGGGGTTTCGGCTGCGGGCTTGAGCACGACGGTGCAGCCGGCCAGCAACGCCGGGCCGAGCTTGTTGACGGCCAGGAACAACGGCACATTCCACGCGACCACCGCACCGACGACACCGACGGGTTCCTTAGTCACCAGCGTTTGGCCGTAGATGCCGTCGCGGATCTCGTTCCACGTGTACTTGTCGGCCGCGCCGGCGTAGTACTGCAGCGTCGACACCGAAGCGCCGTACTGCATCATGTCGACGATCGTCGGCGGCTGGCCCGTCTCGAGCTTGAGCAGGTGCTTGAACAGATCGGCGCGATCCTCCAGCAGCTTGACCGCCCGGCCGATCACCGCGGCGCGTTCGGCAGGCGGTGTGGTGGGCCACGGGCCGTCGTCGAACGCCTTGCGGGCTGCGGCGCAGGCGGCGTTCACGTCGGCCTCGGCGGCCAGCGGCACCTGCCCGACCTTTTCACCTGTCGCCGGCGAGAAGACCTCGATGACCTCGGAGGTCGACGGTTCGACCCACTTGCCGCCGATGAACAGCTTGTCGTACTCGGTTTGATACGCCGCCTCCGCGGCTGGTGTCTTGCCGGCCGTGTCCACGCTCTGTGTCATGAGCGTCACACTACCCAGATTCCTGCGAAACGAGAACTTGTTCCAGTTCGGCACTTGGCGGTGGCCGCAAGACCAGCACCAGATTGCTCACCAAGAACTCTCGGAGCAGCGGCACCTTCGTCATCCACCACGCCCATCGCGGGTGGTAGCGGGGAAATGCGGCGACCAGCGCGCCGGTGCTCGTCGCCCACTCCAGCCCGTCGGACACCGATACCGCGAACAACGACGATCCGTAGTCGTTTTTCGGCCGATGCCCGTGCTTGCGGGTGTAGCGCTCGGCGGCGCGGGCCCCGCCGCGGTAGTGGGACAGTCCCATCTCGTGGCCGCCGAACGGGCCGAGCCACACCGTGTACGACAGCACCACCAGCCCGCCGGGCCTGGTCACCCGCAGCATCTCGCGGCCGAGCCGCCACGGCTGCGGCACGTGCTCGGCGACGTTGGACGACAAGCAGATGTCCACGCTGGCGTCGGCGAAGGGCAAGGCCATGCCGGACGCCCGCACGTAGGTGGTCTGCTGGTCGGCCGCCGCAGGACCAGCATGCATCTCGGTCGGGTCGGGCTCGACGCCGATGTAGTGCAGACCGGCGTCGGTGAACGCGGCCGCGAAGTAGCCTGGGCCACCGCCCACGTCGAGCAGCGTCCGGCCGGCCGGTGAGGTGCCGTCGGCGTCTCGCCACAGGTCGGTGACCATTGCGGCGGTGTCCTCGGCCAGTGCGCCGTAAAACCGGGCCGGATCGCGTTGCTCGTAGCGGAACTGGCCGAGCAGCCGGAGCGACCGAGACAGCGTCGCCCTCCGGGCGAACTGGTCGGCGACTCTCACCGAACCGACCATAGCCAGCGGCTACTCTGGTCCGGATGTCTGGCCGACCCATCCGTTCCGTGCTGCTGCTGTGCTGGCGCGACACGGGCCACCCGCAGGGCGGCGGCAGCGAGGCGTACCTGGAGCGCATCGGCGCGCAGCTGGCCGAATCGGGCGTGAGGGTGACGCTGCGCACCGCGCGGTATCCGGGCGCACCGCGGCGCGAAGTCAAAGATGGCGTGCAGATCAACCGCGCAGGCGGGGGCTACTCCGTCTACATCTGGGCGGGCCTGGCGATGGTCGCGGCGCGGATCGGTCTCGGTCCGCTGCGGCGGGCGCGGCCGGACGTGATCGTCGACACCCAGAACGGCCTGCCCTTCATGGCACGGTGGGCATTCGGCCGACGGGTGGCGGTGCTCGTGCACCATTGCCACCGCGAACAGTGGCCGGTGGCGGGGCCAGTCATGGGCAGGCTCGGTTGGTACGTCGAGTCCAAGCTGTCGCCGCGGGCGCACCGCCGCAACCAGTACGTCACGGTTTCGCTGCCGTCTGCGAGAGACCTGACCAGCCTCGGTGTGAATCCCGGCCACATCGCGGTGGTGCGCAACGGGCTCGACGAAGCGCCGGCTCACACGCTGACGGTGCCGCGGTCGGCGACACCGCGCGTCGTGGTGCTCTCAAGGCTGGTGCCGCACAAGCAGATCGAGGATGCGCTGGATGCCATCGCCGAGCTGCGACCACGGATTCCGGATGTACATCTGGACATCCTTGGCAGTGGCTGGTGGGTACAGCGGCTCGTCGATCACGCGGCGCTGCTGGGCATCTCCAACGCGGTTACTTTCCACGGCCACGTCGACGACGAGACCAAACACCGTGTGCTGCAACAATCTTGGGTACATGTGCTGCCATCGCGCAAGGAGGGCTGGGGGCTGGCGGTCACCGAGGCCGGGCAGCATTCCGTGCCGACGATCGGCTACCGGTCCTCGGGTGGCCTGACGGATTCGATCGTCGACGGGGTGACCGGTGTTCTGGTCGACGACCACGATGGACTGGTCGATCAGCTCGAGCGTCTGCTGACCGACCAGGTGCTCCGCGAACAGCTCGGCGCCAAGGCGCAGGCCCGCAGCGGCGAATTCTCTTGGCAGCAATGCGCCGACGCCATGCGCACGGTGTTGGAGTCGGTCCATTCCGGGCGCATGGTCAGCGGCGTGGTCTAAAGGGCTTGTCAACCTCGTATCTAAGCGAAGGTGCGCAATGGATTCCGTGATCGAGGGTCACGATGGTTGCGCCCAGTTACCCGGCTAGTGCAGTGTGATCGGGCCTGGGCAGTGATCATCGAAGGTCTTCTTCTCGCGGAAGATGTAGGAGCACCCGTTATGGCTGGTCGGCTGGCGTGATGTCTGCCGAGCTCACCCTTTTTACGCGCCGCAGTTGTCAATCGATAATCTAACTAACAGGGCGTCGACGCCGCCCGCTGCCTGCGCCGATGAGGCCCACCACAAGCAGTGCCAACCACACCCAGTGCGCGGCAAGCACGATGCCGCGGCCGGACGGGTGCGGCTGGTCACCGCCCACCCGATACAGCGTGAGGTCCTCGTCCTCATAGGCCACCGGCAGGGGCAGCGCGGGTGCGGACCATCCTGTGTTCCAAACGTTTTCGACGACGACCCAGCCGACGCCCGCGGCCGCCAGCTTGTCGCGGTCGGCGCCGGTCAGCAGCAACTGCTGCACGTCGCGGGCGCGCGTACCTTCTCCGGGCACCGTGCGTTCCCCGATCGTCAGGTCGCCCGTTTGCAGCACGTCGGCCCGAACCCACCGGGGCAGCGGGTCGAGCACCGGTTCGTCGCCGGCCCAGTTGAAGCGGCGCATGCTGTCGACGGGCAGCACCGCGACCGGTCGCGGGTCGGCGTTGATCATCGCGGCAGCATTAGCCCATCCCGGCGGATACTGCACGGGGGCCAACTTGCCGCCGACGCCCCAGGCCAGATCGGGCAACGTCGCGATCAGGGCCGCGCAGCAGATCAGGGCGGTCGCCGCGGCCGGAATCCGGTGGCGCAGCGTGACGACGGCGCCCGCGCCGGCCAGCGCGTAGGCGGGCA
The DNA here is from genome assembly GCA_046725575.1 of Actinomycetota bacterium. Lineage (GTDB taxonomy): Bacteria > Actinomycetota > Actinomycetes > Mycobacteriales > Mycobacteriaceae > Mycobacterium. Next base: position 5,064 of record JBKOYU010000496.1, read on the forward strand.
CGGCCAGCGCCACCCACTTCTGTGCATCGCGCACCACGCCGAGGCCAGGCAGTGTCCGAATCGTCGCCTCCACGACCGCCATTCCGGGCCCGGCGGCCATCGCCGCGGGCACCACCACCGCAACGGCCGCCAGCACAACCAGTGGCACCGCGACGGGCCGGCGCACCACCGTGGGCACTCCCAGGGCCACCACGCCGAGCAACACCACAGCCGCGATCACCGCGAAAAGCGTTGTGCGCGAGGCCGGTACAGCGTCGGCATTCCACATGCCGCCGAGGCTGGCGAGGCTGCCTAATGTGCCGAGACCCGGTTCGGCGCGTGCAGCGAACGCGCCCACCCCTTCTGCCTGTGTTGACGACAACGAGTCGGCCACCGTCGCCGCGGCCAGCCACGGCAGCGCCACCAACACCGCGGCGCCGAGCCCGACGGCCGCGCACCACCACCGTGGCTGGCCAGAACCGGGCGCGAAAACACATGTAACCGCGACCGTCGCCGCCAGCATCAACCCTGTCGGGGTCAGCCCGGCCAGCGCAATCCAGAAC
>JBKOYU010001000.1:0-6778 GCA_046725575.1 Actinomycetota bacterium
ATCCTGCCACTCCTCTTGGCGCCCCCATGGCAGCAGATCGACAAGCGCGAAGGTGTGGCTGAGTTGTTCGACGCCGCGGCCGTTGGTGTGCCAGGTGCGATAAACCGTGTCGCCGTCACGTAGAAACACGTTGACTGCAAACCCTTCGCCTGGCGCCGCGTCGACGTCGGCGGCGAAGGAGCTCTCCGATGATGAGTACCAGTCCATCTTGTTGCCCACCTTGGCCTTATACGCCAGCGCCTCCTCGATTGGTCCGTTGGTAACGATGACGAACCGGGCGTCATAGTTGTTGAGGAAGTCCAAACGGGTGAACTGCGATGTGAAGCTGGTGCACCCGCCGCACTGCCATTCGGCGCCGTTTGACCACATGTGGTTGTAAACGATGAGCTGCGACCGGCCCTCGAACACCTCGGCGAGCCGGACTGGGCCATTTTCACCTACCAGGGTGTAGTCGGGCATTTCCACCATGGGAAGTCGGCGGCGCTGCGCGGCGATCGCGTCGAGTTCGCGAGTGGCGGCCTTTTCCCTGATCCGCAGCTCATCGAGGGCGGCACGCCAGGTCGGCTGGTCTACTACAGAAGGCTTCGCGGACACGGGAATTGTCATCGGTTCTCCTCACGGTTGGGCTCTGATGTGTCGACTCCGTGGGCGGCCGATAATCATCGACCCTCGTGTGAAGGTGTCTGCCCGCGAACAAACCGTTGCGAACCGCAACGCCGCAAAACCCCGAGTTGTCCCGGTTGCCCCAGTCGGTAGGTCTGACGAACCAGCTAACCGATCACCGCGGTGGTCGTCGTTCAGGCGAGCCCGCCGATTGTCTCCTCTCCCGCATCGGACGGCAGAGTGGGGCGCTCGTCCCGCCCATGCACTTGCGCCGGAGGGTGCGTTGCCTCCACAGCGGTGAACGGCTCCAAGATCTTATAAGCATGCCGGGCACCCTTCGGCACCACCCATGAATCACCGGGTTGGAGGACCACAGTCTGGCCCTCGCTATGCAGCTCAGCCCGTCCACTGATCACGTAACCCACGGTCTCGTAACCGCGCGCCGCCTCCGGTTTGACGTCACCGGCCGGCCGGTCCTTCCACAGCCGCATCGACATGCTCGTTCCCTCGGCGAGGTAGAACTGACCCAACGCCCCGCGCGGCGAGTGGCTGCTATCGACCTTGATGATCGTACTGTCCCCCATGGCACACCTCCCCGCCCCAGGCTGTCGATCGTCTCATCATACTTCTCTCGGCGACGCGAGAGCCCGATGGAGCTACGTTGATCTACGCCTTCGAACGGTGCGGCCATTTGTGGTGATCGGGGAAGCGGCCACGACGTCGAACCTGGCCGGGACATGCTGTCGTTCCTCAAGAACCGATTCCTAATGTCCAGCAGTGCGGATTCGGCGCAAAGATGTCACGGCCATAATGATCACAATCTCAGACCGCCAATCATCGGGAACCTACCAGCATCACCTGACGCTGGCGGTAGGCACTGGCGTCGAACGCCGTTGAATTGCACGTGATCAGGAGTAGCGATGTACCCATCGGTTGCTAATAGATGTGTTCGCGCCCGGCATGTTCTCGCCCATGCCGAAGACGGGATGGCCAAAGATCACCACGCAGGATCTGCGGGAGCCGGCGGTGAGACTTCCTCCGGCCACCCGACAACCTCGGGACTACAGCCCGTCCTCGCAGCATCTACTCCGACCGCCAGGAGAAGATCCGCCCAGTGGTAAGAGCCCCATCGATAATGTAAGGCTGTCCCGACACGAACCCCGCCTCGTCAGAGGCCAGCCAAGACGCCAGCGCTGCAACCTCTTTCGGCTCGCAGAGGCTTGAGTGGGTGGCTGCCCGTCAGCTCGTCGCACGCGCCCTTGGGGGTCGGGCTGGCTGTCGTAGTACTCGATCTCGGCGAATCCGCGCGTTCCCAGGCGCGTCGCAAATACCTTGAGAACCGCTGTGGCTCTGCGTGTTTCCCGTTGTCTCATGTCGCCGCGCGGAACGGTGCGCCCGTTGAAACCGTGGTGATAGTGACTGGATGTGTCATCAGTATCCTCACTGCGCGGCCGTCGGACCGTTGTGAATTCCGCTGTCTCTCCTGCGCCGAGCGCGGCAACGTCGGCCAACGTGATGGGCCCACCACTGCTGCGGAGAAGCACCCTGCTGCGGCACAGACGTGAGGACTGCGCGGGCGATGTTGTCCGCCGCTGAGACATCCCTCGGCTGCGGCTGCGGCAGTCGCGGCAAGCGCGTGGGCAGGATCATTGGTATCGATGCTGCGCGCCAGTGTCTCAGCGCGCTCGCCCTCGCCGCGCTCCGCGAGGCACACAGCGACGGCCATGAGAGCCTCAGCTCGATCTGAGCTGTCGATTCCGCCGTAAACCAGTCGTTCTGCGCGATCGAAATCGCCTGCCTCGACCATCGATTCCGCGATCTGCGTCAAAGCCTGCGTGCGGAGCGATTCGTCAGCGATCGTGTGTGCGACTGATTCAGCACCGTCCCAATCGCCGTTCGTGTACAGCTCGTATGCGATCGTGAACAGCATGATTGCGTGAAGCTGCTCGTCTACCATCATCCGAGCGAGCGCCTCCGCCCGCTCATGTCGCCGCGTTGAGCGGCGATCCGTGCCAGCGCTTGTACGGGGTTAACGCTTGGTCTTCGGTAGCGGTGTCGTCGGCCAGGGTAGAGCGCACGATCGTATCGGCATGCTCGACGTCGCCCGCTTTCGCCAACGCTTCAGCGATCGCGGTCAGTGCCTCAACGTGGTGGTCGGTCCCCTGGGGCTTGCGCGTCTGGCGGTCATTTAGGAACTGGGTGAACCACTTTGGGAACGGATCGACATCCGCCGCCTTATCGTCCGCAGCACCATGAACCAACGTAGGCGCAGAGACGGGGTCAGAGCTGCCGGCACATCTCAACGGTCGTACACATGCCGGTAACCCGCCGTATTCGATCCTGCCGTATTCGGCGCCTGAGCAGCCAACGATGAACGACGGCAACGTCGGTCGTGCCCTCCTCGGACGGACCGGATGTGTGGGTCCGGCTGGCCGGGGAGGAGCCACCCGGGGGACGGCTGCCAGGTTCAAGGGACCAGCTCGGCGGGGGTTCTACCGGTGGCTGCGGTGAGCACAGCGCACTGTTTCTCACCAGAGTCGAGGCCCTCGCGCTTTCACCAGGGACCGCGGTAGGCCACGCCCACCAGCAGGGCGGCGACGGCCAGTGAGAAGAACGCGGCCCAGTTGACCCAGGCCAGGAGCCGGGTATCGCGTGCCCGGATGTGGGCACCGGCTGCGCACAGGAAGTACAGGACCAGGCCGCAGCCGGCGGCCGTTCCGAGCACCGGCACAGCGAAGCCCGCCAGCAACCCGAGCGAGCCCGCGGCGAGCAGGACGCCCAGCGGGACCTGCCACGACACCGGCACACGCAGCCTCTCGGCGGTCTCGGCTACTGATTTGTTGTGGGTGAAATTCAAGACTGCGGCGCACGCGTAGGCGATCGCGGCCACGACGGTGACCGCGACGTAGGCAGCGAGCATGGTGGCCTCCTCACGGGGTAGCGGGGCCGCGCTCCTCCAGAGTCGGTAGCTTGTTATTAAGTAACTTGATACCAAGTTAATGAGATCTCACTTGATGTCAAGCTAAACTTCTCCAGGTGGTGAGTGACTCCGTCGACCGCATCATTGCGGCGTGGCGAGAACGTGACCCGCACCTGGATTCCAATACACTCGAAGTGACCGGGCGCCTGCTGCTGTGCGCGGGCTACTACGAACGCGCCGTCGGCACCGTCCTCCAGGGCTTCGGACTGAGCATCGCCGACTTCGACGTCCTCAACACATTGCGCCGGGTCAGTGACCAGCGCGGCAGCAAGCCCAGCGACATGGCCCGGTCCGCGCTGATCACCACCGGGGCGATGACCTCACGGCTCGACCGGCTTGAACGGGCCGGGCTCATCCGCCGGACGCCCGATCCGGCCGACCGGCGCGGGGTCCTCGTCCGCCTCACCCCGCAAGGCAGCAAGGTCGCCCGGCAGGCGCTTCACGAATTGATAGCCACCAACCAGGCATTCCTCGAACCGCTCAACCGGCAGCAGCGGGCCTCGACCGCCTCCGCGCTCAAGCAGCTGCTCCTTCACCACGAACCCCGATGAACGGCGTCAGAGCTATTTTGCAGGGGCGGCCGACGGGCCCGTTGGTAGTGAAATTGTCCTCGGCCACGTTAGTTTTCGCTTAGAGGAGCTTCTACCTGACCACCGGATCCTCAGCCACATCCGGCATAGCCAGATCATCGGCACCTATCTGTGTGACGAAATATGTTGTACTGCATCCGATGAGTCAATCCGCTGCCCTGTTGGTGCCGATGGTGAGGCGGCTTTCACCGGTCGAAAAACAGCCTCTGACAAGCGGTTTCGCAGTCATCATGTCGAGCGTTGAGATGGGCCATGTGTGTGTCCCGCGGCGACACGTAGAACGACCCACTGCAGATGTGTGAGGGTGACCAGCAGCGATGTGGTGATGATGCACTGGATGATTCAATGATTGATTGGATGAGACCGATTTGCCCGTCGATAAGTGTGGTCGTGTCTACATTGTCCGCTCGGTTCCGCTGCTGCACCCGGAGGCGCAGACAGTCCAGGAAATGCTGGAGGGGTGGCGCAGCCAGCAACTGTGCCGCAACTCAGATCACGAGACGATCGGCAGCCGGATTCGGTTGGTCGAGCGGTTCCTGGCATAGCGCGAGATAAGGCGCTAACAGTGGACGCTGGGCCTGCTTGACGGCGCAACAGACCGCGACGGTGTGCTCGAATGCAGACCCTGCTGCGTCCTCGCGGGGCTACCGTCGTCAGTACTTGCGTGCGCGCCCGCGCGGGGCGCCGGAGTGGAGAGACGCTGATCATGGGTACAGAGGTGACGCGCGCCCGACCCGCGACCGTCGCAGACCGACCGACCGAGCAGATGTGGCGCGAGATGGTCACGCGACTGCGGGCGTTCGTGCGCCGGCGAATCGCCGACCCGGACCGGGCCGATGACCTCGTCGCCGAGATCCTATTGCGAATCCACCAGAACGTCGAATCTCTCGAAGACCGGGAGCGCCTGCCGAACTGGGTGTTCCGGATCGCACGCAACGCGATCATCGACGAGTACCGCCGCGCTGGCCGGAGCCGGGAGCAGCTCGTGGCGGCCCTTGGGGACGATGTCGCCAAGGCACCCACAGACGACGACCCGGGCGTGCTGTCCGAGCTCGCCGGATGCCTACGTCCGCTGCTGGCCGGTCTGCCGGTGGAGCAGCGCCGGGCCGTCGAGATGATCGATCTCGACGGAGTGACCCAGGCCGACGCCGCGGAGCGCGAGGGCATCTCGCTGTCGGGAATGAAGTCGCGGGTGCAGCGCGGTCGCAAGCGGCTCGGCGAACTGCTCGGGCAATGTTGCACGCTCAACCTCGACGGCCGCGGCCTGCCCATGGAGTATGAGGCTCCACCCGGCTGCGACTGCGCCGGACGCTGAGGAAATCGCCCCGGCGGGCCGGGGGCGATTCCTGGTCGTGTGCGCGGCGGCGGTATCCGCGATGCCGGTCAGGCGCAGCAGGTGCTGTCCGGGCCGTCCTGGGCCGCGCAGCTGGCTGCGCACACCGACTCGGTGGCGGCGTGCGGGTTGGCCGGGTTGTCGTCGGTGATGCTGTAGAACTCCCACCACCCCAGTGGTACTTCCGGGGCGGCGACGAACAGCTTGTCCTGGGTGGCGTGGCAGCACACGTCGTGCTCGGCGACGGTGGCATCGAGCCCCGCAGCTTGGAAGCGCTGCAGCGCCGCCGTGATGTGCTCGGCGGTGGGCACCTCGACACCGAGGTGGTTGAGCCGTTCGGCGGCCCCCCGGGTTTTCGATCAGCACCAGCTTCAGCGGCGGGTCCTCGATGGCGAAGTTGGCGTAGCCGTCGCGCACTTTGTGCGGCGTTACGCCGAACATGCGCTCGTAGAACGCGGTCGCCGCGGCAACGTGGTCGACATTGAGCGCGAGCTGAACTCGTGTGGTGGACATTATGACTCCCTCGCTAGATGGGTACTTCACGACCGCTCTGACGAGCGCGGCGCCATACGGACGCACCGCCAACGACTCTCTCCTACTGCCGGGGTGGGCCACCCCGTCCACCCCGCCGTGCGTCCCTTTTCCGAACGCGACGTCATAACCGATGCACCAACCCAACACGGCAAACGACCAACCGTTCCTCGCGTTTCTCGAGAACACACCCTTCAACTAGAGAATGGAGAAGTTTCATGACCACGATGCAAACCCCGGTCGACAACGGCGTCAACGTCGAAGCTCTGGTCGGCGTCCGTGACGCCTTGGCCGACACACCTGAGATCGCCGAGTTCCAATGGCGAGCAACGGTTTCCTGGGTCCGCGGCACCCACAGCCGCTCGAGCGTGGACACCTTTTACGGGTTCAGCGAACGGCAGCACCATAAGACGACGTTCACCTACGACGCCGACCATCCCCTCGCGTTCGCCGCGCAGGACAACGGCATCACGCCGGTCGAGTATGTGTTGGTGGCACTGGGCAGCTGCCTTACCGCCGGTATCGCATCGATCGCCCAGCAGCGCAAGATTCAGCTGCGTTCGGTTCAGGCCACCGTCGAAGCCGAGCACGATCTGCACGGGATCCTGGGTGCTGATCCCCAGATCCGCAATGGCTTCACCGGCGTCCGGGTGAGCTACCAGATCGACGCCGACGCCACCGCGGATGAGGTCAAGGCCCTTGTCGCGCAATCACAGAAGCGCTCGGCGGTCTACGACATCC
>JBKOYU010000623.1:0-3379 GCA_046725575.1 Actinomycetota bacterium
CCCGCGGTGCGATCCCAGCCCGCCGGAGGCGATCGCGGTCTTGAGGCCGAGTTTGACGCCGTCGTGGCAGCGTTGGGCGCCGCTGCGGTCATCGGCCACCTCGGTCATGGTGCCGTCGGGCAGGTGGCGGCCGGGGCGCACCGCGGCGGTGACGGCCTCCACGTAGGCGCGGGTCTCTGGGTCGATCCAACCCGAGAGCCGCGACATCCCATCGGTCCCCTGCTGACCCAGCGTTAGTCCGCGCCGGCGGGCCCGGTCGGCTTCGTCATAGTCGCCGTCGGGGTTGAAGATCTCATCGATGTGGCGGGCGGCGGCCTTGACGATCTCGACGTCATTCTTGGTGGCTTCGCGGACCAGGCTGCGCTCGACATCGTTACGATCCACGGCCGACACACACGACGGCAGCACATCGATGGCCCGGCAGATGGCGCGCAGGTGATCCTCACCGATCCTGCCGGCTTCGACCGCGGCGGCGGCGTGGGGTAGTTCGGGTTCTCGTGGTGGGCCGGTGAGTTGGCGGCGCGGGCGGATCCGGGCGGCGGTCTTCATGCGGCGTTTGACCTCGCGGGGCGGGATCCGCAGCCGCGCCGCCAGGTTATTCACGAGTGCTGGCACCATCGCGGTCTCATCGGACGGGTCGGCGATCTGGCCGAACATCCGGTACATCAGCCCACGGTTGGTGCGCTCCTGATTCACTAGCCGTTCGGCCAGCTCGGTGCGAAACTCGTTGCCCACCTCATCCGAAGACAGTGCCCGCATCTCGGCATAGGCGGCATCGACCTGATCGGCCAGCGCGCGAAACCGCTCGCACGCCGCCTCACCAGTCACGAATTCGCCCATACCGCAACGCTATCGAACACATGCACTAAACATCCGCGGTCCGCATCGAGCGGACCCGAACCTGTGGATGAATTCCGGTCTGGGGATAACCCACCGCCACAAAGCAAATGTGTCAGAGGTAGATGCTAGTGGCAGCTAGCGGTAATCACGAATGGGCGCCAGCGTCGAAGACCCGCGCGGCATAACCCGCGATCGTGTCAGACATGGACACCACCACCGACACACGCCGCCTGGTCCACCATGTCGTCGTGACGGTCCTTCTCGCTGCGACCGCGGTGGTGGTCGCCTGGCAGGTTCTGTTCACCGGCCCCGGCCTGGGGGTTAACCGGTATACGCCGGGTCGGGTTTCCGGTACCGGCATTGGGGGGCCACCCATGCAGACAGCGCCTGGGCCTACCACGAGAGTTGTGAGCATACAACGAGATCCGTTGCAACCAGGAGTGCCGAATGCACAGTAGCACCGCAACCCCGAAGTTCGAGACCATCCGCGATGAAGCGCTCACCGAACGATTCGAACGTGACGCGATTCCGTTGCTCGCCGCGTTCTACCCCCAGGCGATGAAGATGACCCGCAATCGCACCGAGGCCGACGATCTGCTGCAGGAGACCGCGGCCAAGGCGTTCGCCGGGTTCCACGGGTTTCGCGACGGCACCAACCTCGGCGGCTGGCTGTACCGGATTCTGCTCAACACTCACATCAGCGACTACCGCAAACAACAGCGGCGGCCGGTGCTGTGGCTGACAGACGAGATCACCGACGGCCAACTGCTCGCCGAGGCCCGGCACTCGTCATCCGGATTGCGCTCCGCGGAGGACCAGGTGTTGGACCGGTTGGGCGACACAGACGTCAGGGAAGCGATGCAGCAGCTGCCCGAAAAACTGCGCACCGCAGTCTATTACGCAGATATCGAGGGCCGCCGGTTCAAGGAGATCGCCGAGCTGACGAATGCCCCGGTCGGGACCGTGATGTCGCGGCTGCATCGCGGGCGGCACCGGCTGCGCTCCCTGCTGGCCGACGTCGCCAGGGACCGCGGCTACGGCCTGACCGACGTCGCCTGATCACCTGGGCGGGTCGCCACGCCAGGAAAAGCTGTTGACGTATTTGCCCATATCCAAAGCGATTTGGAGATTCGCGCCCGACGGCTTACCGCTGCCGAAGTCCGGGCCGAACGGACGGAACGGGCCGACCGCCGCGGCGACCAACGCGAGATTGTTCTTGACCGCCACCATCACCAGCACGCGCATCTTCATGTAGCTGCTGTTGGCACCCTGCGGCCAGCAGTCGGCGGCTTCGCCGTAGCCGGGCTGGTAGCCGACCATCGCGTTGGGGATCTTGTATGCGGTGCGGGCATCCGGAAACGTCCGGCTGATCAAGCTTTTGGCGATCTGTTCCGGTGACCGGTTCGCCGCAGGCTCGCTGAACAACTGCAGCGTGCCGCCGTCGCCGGCCCGCAGATCCGCCGTCACCCCATTCGGCTTGGTGGTGATCTTGTACGCCGACCCCTCGGCGGGATACGACACCGAGAACGCGCCGTCGGGCGCGGTGAACCGCGGATTGATCTCGACCGGTGTGCCCGTCGGCGGTCGCCCGCAGTTGGGCGGGCACATGTACCGCGCCGGCGGCTTGCTGATCATCAGCGTGACACCGACCAGCGCCAGGGCAACCACCGCAATCGCGCTGAACCAGATCAGCAGCACGCGGGCACGCGAGCGACGCACCGGCGGAGCGGCATACGTGCCTGATGGCACCGCATACCCGGGGAAGTACGCCGGTGTGCTCATGACCCCTCGGGCTCCTGATCGCTGCGCACCGGGCGTGTATCACGTCGTGTGGTGCGCGACGAACGCGACGACGCCCGCGTCGCGACGCCGCAGGCCGGACAGAACGCCATATCGGGAACGACATGTCCGCAGTGAATGCACAGCAGCGGCTCGTCGGACTGGATCTCGTCGTGCGCTTCGTGCAGCAGCGCCAGGTGCAGCCCGACGCGCAGCAGAAACAGCGCCACCGCCGCCACGGCGAGGTACAGCACCGACATCAACATCTGCGGGAAATGCGCGACGTCGATCAGGCCCAGGCCCAGGTACACCGCGAGCACCGACACCGCGAACGACACCAGCAGCGCGCGCACGACGCCGGGATGTTGCTTCTCCTTGCTCGGCGGACGCTTGAACCACAGTGCGGCACCGATCAATCCGCCTGCCGCCGCCGCGGTGAGCGGCACCGCCACTCCCCGGATGCCCGCCTCGACGATCAGGCTTTCCATCGGTCGCTTGCTCACCACACCGGTGCTGAACTGCGGGGCCAGTCGCGTCAAAGTCGCGGCCGCGGTGAAGGTGAGGGCGCCCAACGCGCCAATCATGAAGCCGTCCAACGCTTCCCGTGTGGGTGGCCGCAGCATCCGCACGATCACCGCCGGCATGAGCATGAGGATCACCCCGCCCAGCGGGATGCCGATGCCGTCACGCAACATGCGGGCACCGACCACACCTGCCCCCAGCGCGATTCCGTACGACCGGGCCACCGCCGCGCCCGTCA
>JBKOYU010000250.1:0-9197 GCA_046725575.1 Actinomycetota bacterium
GGCCGCGCCTGCGGCACCCACGCCGACCCGCCCGGGTCCCACCCCGGGCGCAACGCCTGGTCCGCGGCCCGGCCCTGCGCCCGGTGCGCCCAAGCCCGCCGCGCGGACCCCGCGCGTCGGCAACAACCCGTTCTCGTCGGCGCAGCCGGTTGACCGGCCGATTCCGCGTCCGCAGGCACCCCGTCCGGGTGCGCCGCGGCCCGGGATGTCGCCCGGCAACATGCCCCCGCGTCCGGGTGGACCCCGTCCGGCCCCAGGCGGCCGTCCCGGTGGCCCCCGTCCCGGACCCGCCGGAGCCCGGCCCGGCCCCGGCGGCCGTGGTCCCGGTGCAAGCACCGGTGGCCGTCCCGGAGGCGGTGGCGGCGGTAACTACCGCGGCGGTGGAGCCGGCGGTGGCGGCAGTGCCCCGGCCGGTGCCGGTGCCGGTGCCGGTTATCGCGGTCGCCCCGGTGGCGGCGGACGACCAGGTCAGCGCGGTGGCGCGGCGGGCGCGTTCGGTCGTCCGGGCGGCGCGCCCAAGCGTGGCCGCAAGTCCAAGCGGCAGAAGCGCCAGGAATACGACTCGATGCAGGCGCCGGTCGTCGGCGGCGTGCGGCTGCCGCACGGCAACGGCGAGACCATCCGCCTGGCCCGCGGCGCGTCGCTGTCCGACTTCGCTGAGAAGATCGACGCCAACCCGGCCTCGCTGGTGCAAGCGTTGTTCAACCTCGGCGAGATGGTCACCGCCACCCAGTCCGTGGGTGACGAGACCCTCGAGCTGCTGGGCAGCGAGATGAACTACAACGTCCAGGTCGTATCGCCCGAGGACGAGGACCGCGAGCTGCTCGAGTCCTTCGACCTCACTTATGGCGAGGACGAGGGTGGCGAGGAGGACCTCGAGACCCGTCCGCCGGTGGTGACCGTCATGGGCCACGTCGACCACGGCAAGACCAGACTGCTGGACACCATCCGCAAGGCCAACGTCCGCGAGGAAGAGGCCGGTGGCATTACCCAGCACATCGGCGCCTACCAGGTCGAGGTCGACCTCGACGGCACTCCGCGGCCGATCACCTTCATCGACACCCCGGGTCACGAGGCGTTCACCGCCATGCGTGCCCGCGGAGCGAAGGCCACCGACATCGCGATCCTGGTGGTCGCCGCCGACGACGGCGTGATGCCGCAGACGGTGGAGGCGGTCAACCACGCGCAGGCCGCCGATGTGCCGATTGTGGTGGCGGTCAACAAGATTGACAAGGAAGGTGCCGACCCGGCCAAGATCCGCGGGCAGCTCACCGAGTACGGACTGGTCGCCGAGGACTTCGGCGGCGACACCATGTTCGTCGACATCTCGGCCAAGCAGGGCACCAACATCGAGCAGCTGCTCGAGGCGGTCGTGTTGACCGCGGACGCCGCGCTGGACCTGCGGGCGAACCCCGACATGGAGGCCCAGGGTGTGGCCATCGAGGCGCACCTGGACCGTGGCCGTGGCCCGGTGGCCACCGTGTTGATCCAGCGCGGGACGCTGCACGTCGGCGACTCGGTGGTGGCCGGCGACGCGTATGGCCGGGTCCGGCGCATGGTCGACGAGCACGGCGAGGATGTCGACGCGGCGCTGCCGTCGCGGCCGGTGCAGGTCATCGGTTTCACGTCGGTGCCAGGTGCGGGTGACAACTTCCTCGTCGTCGACGAGGACCGCATCGCCCGCCAGATCGCCGACCGGCGCAGCGCGCGCAAGCGCAACGCACTGGCCGCCCGTACCCGCAAGCGCATCAGCCTCGAGGATCTGGATTCGGCGCTGAAGGAAACCAGCCAGCTGAACCTGATCCTCAAGGGCGACAACGCGGGCACCGTCGAGGCGCTGGAGGAGGCCCTGCTGGGCATCCAGGTCGACGACGAGGTCGAGTTGCGCGTCATCGACCGCGGCGTCGGTGGTGTCACCGAGACCAACGTCAACCTGGCGTCGGCCTCGGACGCGATCATCATCGGTTTCAACGTGCGCGCGGAGGGCAAGGCCACCGAGCTGGCCAACCGCGAGGGCGTGGAGATCCGCTACTACTCGGTGATCTACCAGGCCATCGACGAGATCGAGAGCGCGCTCAAGGGCATGCTCAAGCCCGTCTACGAGGAGCGTGAACTCGGCCGCGCCGAGATCCGCGCGATCTTCCGCAGCTCGAAGGTCGGCAACATCGCCGGCTGCCTGGTCACATCCGGCATCATCCGCCGCAACGCGAAGGCACGGCTGCTGCGTGACAACGTCGTGGTCACGGAGAACGTCACCGTGCAGTCGCTGCGACGGGAGAAGGATGACGTCACCGAGGTGCGCGACGGCTACGAATGCGGTCTGACGCTGAGCTACTCCGACATCAAGGAAGGCGACGTGATCCAGACCTACGAGTTGGTTGAAAAAGAACGTGGGTAGGAGAGTCCGCATTCATGCCTGATCCGGCACGAGCACGCCGGTTGGCCAAGCGCATCTCCACGATCGTGGCGAACGCGATCGAGTACGAGATCAAGGATCCTCGGCTCGCCGGTGTGACGATCACCGACGCCAAGGTCACCGGCGACCTGCACGACGCCACGCTGTATTACACGGTGTTCGGCCGCAATCTCGAGGACGAGCCGGACTACGCAGGCGCGGCGGCGGCGCTGGACAAGGCCAAGGGCGTGCTGCGTACGAGGGTGGGCGCGGCGCTCGGCGTGCGGTTCACCCCAACCCTGGCGTTCGAGCGCGACACCGTTCCCGAAGCTGCACACCGGATGGAGGATCTGCTCGCTCGGGCCCGCGCCGCAGATGAGGATTTGGCGAGAGTTCGGCAGGGTGCCAAGCACGCAGGTGACGCGGACCCGTACCGTGTGAGCGGGGAGGAAACCGGAGGGGTGCCCGACGACGTTGAGGACACCGGTGACCGCGACAGATTCGACGACTGAAGTAGCCCCAGTGGGCGAGCGTGTGGACGCCCGCCAGGCCGCCGATCTGCTGGATGCGGTCGCCACCGTCAGCGTGGTCTGCCATGTCTATCCCGACGCCGATACCATCGGCGCCGGTCTCGCCTTGGCGCTGGTGCTCGACCACGCCGGCAAGGCGGTCGAGGTGAGCTTCGCCGCGCCCGCCAAGCTGCCCGAGTCCCTGCAGTCGCTGCCGGGTGGCCATCTGCTGGTTGGCCCGGACAGGATGCGCCGTGACGTCGATCTGGTCGTGACCGTCGACATTCCGAGCGTCAACCGGCTCGGCGCGCTGAGTGGGCTCGCCGACCCCGGCCGCGAGGTGCTCGTGATCGACCATCACGCCTCCAATCAGCTGTTCGGCACGGCCAACTACGTCGATCCGTCGGCCGACTCCACCACGATGCTGGTCGCCGAGTTGCTCGATGCCTGGGGAAAGCCGATCGACGTCGGCGTCGCGCACTGCCTGTATGCCGGGCTGACCACCGACACCGGATCGTTCCGGTGGGCCAGCGCCCGCGCGCATCGACTGGCCGCGCGGCTCGTGGAGCTCGGGGTGGACAACGCCTCGATCAGCCGCACCCTGCTCGACTCCCACCCGTTCGCCTGGTTGCCGATGCTGTCGCGCGTGCTGGCGTCGGCGCAGCTTCTCCCCGACGCCGCCGGCGGTCGCGGTTTGGTGTATGCCGTTGTCGGACACCAGGAATGGGCCAATGCGCGTCCCGAGGAAGTCGAGAGCATCGTCGACATCGTGCGCACCACCCAGCAGGCCGAGGTGGCCGCGGTGTTCAAGGAGATCGAGCCCGCCCACTGGTCGGTGTCGATGCGCGCGAAGTCCTACGACCTTGCCGCGGTCGCCAGCGCCTTCGGCGGCGGCGGGCACCGCTTGGCCGCCGGCTACTCCGCGACCGGATCCGCCGACGACGTCGTGCAGGCGCTGTATACCGCTCTTGGCTGAGCCGGAGGGCGATCTGCCGATCGCCCCGGCCACCGGCAGGCGCATCGCCGCGTTGGCCTTTCCTGCGCTCGGGGTGCTGGCCGCCGAACCGATCTATCTGCTCTTCGACATCGCCGTCGTCGGCCGGTTGGGCGCATTGGCGCTCGCTGGCCTGGCCATCGGCGGGCTCATTCTGAGCACGCTCAGCTCGCAGATGACCTTCCTGTCCTATGGCACCACTGCACGCTCGGCCCGATTCTTCGGGGCGGGCAACCGTGCGGCGGCCGTTGGGGAAGGCGTGCAGGCCACCTGGCTGGCTCTGGGCTTGGGAACGCTGATCATCGTCGTGGTTCAGATTGCCGCGGCGCCTTTGGTGTCCGCGCTCGCCGCCGGTGGAGACATCGCGGAAGCCGCGTTGCCATGGGTTCGCATCGCGATCGTGGGAGTGCCGGCGATCCTGGTGTCAGCGGCGGGCAATGGCTGGATGCGTGGCGTGCAAGACACCGCACGGCCGCTGCGCTACGTCGTCGCCGGGTTCGCGGTGTCCGCGGTGCTGTGTCCACTGCTGGTGTACGGCTGGCTCGGCATGCCGCGGTTGGAGCTTGCCGGATCGGCGGTCGCCAACCTGGTGGGGCAGTGGGTGGCCGCCCTGCTTTTCCTGCGTTCACTGCTCGCCGAGCGGGTACCGCTGCGGATCCAACCGTCGGTGCTGCGGGCGCAGATCGTCATGGGTCGCGACCTGGTGCTGCGCACGATGGCGTTCCAGGCCTGCTTCGTGTCGGCGGGCGCCGTCGCCGCCCGGTTCGGCGCGGCCGCCGTTGCCGCCCACCAGGTGGTGCTGCAATTGTGGAATTTCCTTGCGCTGGTGCTTGATTCGCTGGCGATCGCCGCGCAGTCGCTGGTGGGCGCCGCGCTCGGCGCCGGCGAATTGGCCCATGCCAAGTCCGTCGCATGGCGGGTGACGATCTTTTCCACCCTGGCCTCAGCGGTGCTGGCCGGGATCTTCGCCGTCGGCGCTTCGGTGTTCCCGAGCGTGTTCACCGACGACCGCTCGGTGCTCGACGCGATCGGGGTGCCGTGGTGGTTCATGGTGGCCCAATTACCGGTCGCCGGAATCGTTTTCGCGCTCGACGGGGTGCTGCTCGGCGCGGGCGACGCGAAGTTCATGCGCAACGCCACACTGATCAGCGCGCTGGTCGGGTTCCTGCCGTTGATCTGGCTCTCATTGGTGTTCGGCTGGGGTCTGCTCGGCATCTGGTCGGGCCTGAGCACGTTCATGGTGCTGCGGCTGGCGTTCGTCGGCTGGCGTGCGCTTTCGGGCCACTGGCTGGTGCCGGGCACGGGTTGATGGTCACGGCAGGCTGATCAGCACCACCCCGGCGAGCACCACGGCGGCAGCGATTGCGCGGCGGGGGCCGAGCCGTTCGCCGAGGAACAGCGCCCCGATCAGCGCGCCGAACACAATGCTGGTCTCCCGCAGCGCGGCGATCGGCGCCAGCGCGCCGCTGGTTTGCGCCCACAGCACGATCGTGTAGGCGACCTGCGAGATAGCGCCGCCGGCGAGGCCAGGCACCGCGCTGGTACGCACCGCACGGGCCAATTGGCCTCGGCGTCGGATCAGCGCGATCGTCACAATCGGTGGCGCCTGCAGTAGAAACATCCAACCGGCGTATGACAGCACCGGCGCGTGCGCCACGCCGACTCCGTCGATCACGGTGTAGCTCGCGATCATCAGCCCGGTGAGCAGGGCCGCCGCGAGCGCCGGCAGATCCTTGCGGCCCGGTCGACCACCGATCAGCACCAGACCGATGAGCCCGGCCGACACCGCAAGCACACCGGCCAGTTCGGTGACGGAAAGCGCTCGGTTCAACACCACCAGGGAAACCAGCGCCACCACCCACGGCGAGGTGCCGCGGGCCAGCGGATACATCTGACTGAACTCGCCGAGCTGGTAGCTCGCCAGCAGCAAGAGGTTGTACGCCGTGTGCACCAGTGCGGAGGCGACGATGAATGGCCACGCTCCCGCAGGCGGCAGACCTCCGGACGCGGCCAGAGCCGCGCCGCCCACCGCGTCGACCAATCCGATCATCGCGAAACCGACGAGACGGTCGCTCACGGCGTGCGCCAGCGAATTCCAGACCGCATGCAGCATGGCCGCGAAGAGCACGGCGAGCACGATGGAGGGTGTCACCATACGGCTCCTTGGATCGGGCTCCGGATGGGAGCGCGGGCAAAGGAGCCCTCAGGGCTTTTATCCCGTCAGGTGTGGATCACCGGGGGTGTCCTGGCGCCGCTCGGACCGGTCCCGGCCGCCCTGAATGTCGATCCCAGGCGGACAACCGGCGGAACCCTAGGCGCAAACGTTTTTTCTACGCTACACCGCGACAATCTCCGTGCGTGGGACGGGGAGATTCGAACTGGCAAGGACAGGCGTAGTCGCAGTTGCAATTGCTGAACTCGACTCCTTCGATGTACCAATCGACCTGTGCCACGGCCCTATACCTTCATATCCAGCCCGTAGCGCGTGCCCACTGTCGCCATCCGTTGGAGGAATTCCGGCGACGGCGGCCCTTCAGGCGTCGGCGGCAGACCCGCTTCGGGTGCGGGTTCACCGACTTCGAGGAAGTACTTGTCCATGCCGCCTGGCGTGTATGTGATGATCACCCGCGACTTGGATGTCGGCTCGAAATTCTCGACGGTGCCGGCGGGGATGTAGATGACATCGCCCGGGCCGGCGTCAAACGTCTCATCGGCGATGTGGTAGCGCACCGCGCCCTCGACGATGTAGACCGTTTCGCCGCCGGAGTGGGTATGGGGTGGCGGGCCAGAGCCGACCGGCAACTCCATCTCCATCACGGTCAGCTCCCCGCCACTGTCCTCGCTGGAGACTCTCACTGTGTACCGGCCGCCCAACATCCAAACTGCTTGGCCGGTACCGGATTTCGTGACAACAGAGCTCGTCACCATTTTCCTACCCCCTTCGTGATATCACATGTCGACCATCACCGCGTGATCGTCGGTGGACGGTGGGATCGTCAGGCCCGGAACATGTTCTGGCACAAGCACAACCGAGACGCCAAGAACCAAGAGGAGGACGGCGACCGCGAGGTTCGCGACCCTTCTCCAGGGGAGCAGCTTCTCGATCGCGATCAACGCGGCCATGAACGCCATCCAGCCGATGCTCATGATTCCCAGTGCGATTAACGCCGCCATCAGTGCCCAGCAGCAGCCGACGCACCAGATGCCGTGTTGGACGCCCATGCGCAGGGCACCTAGCCGGCCACTGCGCCACGAGGTCAGCAGAAACATGAGGGGATCGCGGCACCTTCGCAGGCACGCGTGCTTCAGCGGCGTGAATTGATACAGCCCCGCCGCGACAATGATGCCACCCGCGACATACCGGCCCCACTGATCCCACGTGATTGCGCCGAGATCGAGTGCCCGGATCGCCGCCAGCACGCCATAGAACGCCAGCCCGGCCGCTGTCCAGGCGACGAGGTACCCTGCGACAAACGCTGGAGTTGCACCGATCAGCACTGGTAGTCCGCGTTCGCGCTTGCCGCGCTGAATTCGGGTGTACGTCAATACCATTGGTGCGATCGACGGGAACATCATCGCGGCCATCATCACGACCCAGGTGTCGAGGTAGAACCCAAGCACACCTGGGTCGGTGCCGGGGCCGGCGTCCATGCCGGCCATCCGCCGGTCGGTGACGACCCAGCCGATGATGGCGAGCCCGACCAGCAGCCCGATCAATCCGAGTCGGGTCAGCTCCGGCAGCGGCGGATAGGTGACCTTCGCCGACTGGGTGGTGACGCGTTTAGGCGCTTTCCCTCTCAGCTCGCCCACTCGAACTTCGCCGCCTCGCCGTAGCTGGCGTCGAACGACTCACCCAGAACGCCTGATCGGCCCGATGACTTGCCGAGTGTGAATTCCGGAGCGAAGCCGAACGCCGCGTTGCGGGCCGTAGTGACGTTGCCGTCTTGGCCTCGGTAGGCGGTGAAGTTGACCTGGGTTTGGCCGATGACGGCCGACGGTTCCTCGCCGTCGGTGAACGCGATCGGAGCCCTCTCGGTACCGACCCACTTTTCCGTGAGCCCGGCGAACTCCGCGAACATGCCGCCCGCCTGGCCGCTGAAGATCCGCTCCAGGGCTGTCGCCTGCTGATCGGAAGCGGTGTCGTCGACCACGAGCCCGAGGCGAAGTCCGCCGTTTGTGATCTTGCCGGGTGAAAAGTAGCTGAGAGCCGCCTTCGTCCCCGACAGGTCGGTGTCGTCGAGCGAGCCGTTGTCGATGTTCACGACGATCAGCCCGTGACATTGGCCGTCACGACCCGTCGGCTCTTCATCGACGGCACACGGACAGATTGCCTTGCAGTCGCAGTGACCGAGGAATGTCCCTTTCAGTTGGAAGCCCATTTCGCCCTCCTCGAAATTCCGTTGTTCCACGTCATCGGGGCAAACGCATCTGCACCGACTCGACGCGGGAGCAACGTCAGAGGTCTTGACGTCCGGCCGAGACCGATGAGCACCCAATTGACATCGAACCAATACGTCGATGGTAGGAGCATCGGGACAAGATCGGGAGAGGTGCCGCAAACTCTGGCGGACTAGCCGTGAGGGCCGACTGAGCCGCTTCTGGCCGTCCGCGCGATGGCCGCCCAGCCAGACTGATTCGTGCGCACCTCGACGTGTTCGAAACCGGCCTTGGCCAGGCGAGACGGCAACGATGATGGGTCGACCGGATTGTAGGTGTCGCCCTCGTGGTGGGCTTCCAGCTCGTCGCTGGCCAGGCTGTCGCTGGCCACCAGCGCGGCGCAGGGCTGCAGCACCCGGGCGATCTCGGCGAACAGCCGGTCCTGAAGCTCGTTCGTCCCGACATGGTGCAGCATCGTGAAGCACGCCGCGCCGGAGAAGCTGTCGTCGGCGTACTGAAGCGACGTGGCGTCGCCATGCACGATCTGCACCGACGGCACGTCGGCGAAGCGGTCCGTCAACATGGCAGCGAGCTCCTCGTCGATCTCGACCGACGTAAGCCGCGGTACCGACTGGCTCAGCACATCGGTTGTTGCGCCGTAACCTGGTCCGACCTCGAGCACGTTGTCACCGAGGTCGGTCTCGGCCAACGCCCAAGGCAGGATGACGTCTCGTATCGCCTGCCGCCATTCGTCGCTGCCGCAGAACTCGTGCGCTTCGTTCACGCTTGGAGCCTACGAATTTTCAGCGCACCTGTGCGCGGCCCCGCTGCAGCACTGCGTCGCGGTTGGCGGCGATGTCATCGCCCGTCGCCGAATTCATCCACTGCTTCGCCGACATCGCCTCGATCCACAGTCCCGCGT
>JBKOYU010000877.1:0-10549 GCA_046725575.1 Actinomycetota bacterium
TCGCGCCGGCACGCAGTAGTACATGGCACCCGACGGAGGCCGACGACGTGACCGGACCGGGCACCGCGCAGACGTTGCGGCCCAGCGCCCGCGCCCACGCCGCGGTGTTGGCCGCGCCACTTCGTGCACCCGCTTCGACGACCACGGTGGCTCCCGCGAGGGCAGCGACGAGCCGGTTGCGAGTTAGGAACCGGTGCCGCTGGGGGCGAAGACCCGGCGGGTACTCGGTGACGAGCAAGCCTTGCTCCCCGATCCGGTGCAAGAGAGCGGCGTGGCCCGCGGGGTAGGAGACATCGATGCCGCCGGCCAATACCGCGACGGTGAACCCGTCGGCCGCCAGCGCGGCGCGGTGCGCTGCCCCGTCGATGCCGTAGGCACCGCCGGACACCACGGCCGCGTCGCGCTCCGCCAGACCGGCGGCCAGCTCGGCGGCAAC
Source organism: Actinomycetota bacterium (assembly GCA_046725575.1). Lineage (GTDB taxonomy): Bacteria > Actinomycetota > Actinomycetes > Mycobacteriales > Mycobacteriaceae > Mycobacterium. The sequence goes on from JBKOYU010000877.1 coordinate 437, forward strand.
ATGCTCTCCGTACGTGGTGGCCGCCCGGGTTCCGACGATCGCCGCGGCTCGGTCGGCCACCTCGTCGAGGCGCGCCGGCCCCGTGACCCACAGCGCCAACGGCGGATGGGCCTCCGGCCGCTGCCTCGTGTCGACACCGGCGAAGGCGGTGAACGCCAGCAGAGGCCATTCGGCGTCCGCAGCGGTGACGAGGCGTCCGCCCAGCCGCTCCAGCACTGCGAGATCTCTTGCCGCAGAGTCAATTTCATGACGAGCTTCGGTCAGCCGCAACAGGTCCTCATCGACGACCCGTCGCTTCACCCGGTCGGCGGCTTCAACGGGCCCCACCCGGGCCACTAGCGCGGCGAGTCGTGGGCAGGGCGGTTCGACGACCCGCGACAGATAGGCCAACGCGCGCATGACGGGATCGGTCATCGCGCACCTCCACCCTGGCGGAAACTCAGCGCCGTACTGACTTGGTCGACCCCGGGCGAGGTCCGCCCGGCGATATCGGCCAGCGTCCAAGCAACCCGCAATGTGCGGTCCACGCCTCGAATACTGAGCCGGCCGCCGTCGAGCGCAGTTCGCAGTGGCTTCATGGTCTTGGCATCGAGTCGAAACCTCCTGCGCAGTAGGGCACCGCTGACCTCGGCGTTGGTGCGGATACCGTACGGCCGCCATCGCTCGGCGGCGGCCGTACGGGCCGCGGCCACCCGCTCGCGGACGCGTGCGGTTGACTCGCCGTCCTCGGCGGTGAACGCGACCGACCGCACCGCGTGCATCTCGACGCGCAGGTCCACTCGATCAAGCAGGGGGCCTGAGAGCTTGCCGAGATATCGCCGCTTGACATTCCCTGAGCAGATGCATTCGCGAGGATCGGCTGGCGCACACGGACAGGGGTTGGCCGCCAGCACCAACTGAAATCGCGCCGGATAGTGAGCCACCCCGCCATGACGAGCCAGCCGAATCTGGCCTTCCTCCAACGGAGTTCGCAATGCCTCCAGCGCAGTGACCGCGATCTCGGCGCACTCGTCGAGAAACAGCACACCCCGGTGTGCGCGGCTGACCGCGCCTGGCTGTGCAATGCCTGAGCCGCCGCCGACCAATGCCGCCAGACTCGACGTGTGGTGCGGCGCAACGAAGGGCGGCCGGGTAATCAACGGCGTGCTGCCCGACAGCAGACCGGCGACCGAATGAATCGCCGTCACTTCGAGTGCCTCCTCATGCGTCAGCGGCGGTAGCAGACCAGGAAGCCGTTGTGCCAGCATCGTTTTGCCCACACCGGGCGGACCGGTCAGCATTAAGTGATGCGCACCGGCCGCCGCGACCTCGACGGCGAACCGGGCGTGAGACTGGCCGACCACGTCGGCGAGGTCGACGGACGCGTTCAGCGCCGACGGCAGCACCTCGATCCGATCGTCGAGCTCGGCCTTACCAGCCAGCCAGGCCAGCACCTGGCCCAGACTGCGCGCACCCCACACATCGATACCGTCGACCAGGCTCGCCTCCGCGAGGTTCTCGACGGGTACCACCACGGCCGGCCAGCCTTCGCGCTTGGCGGCCAGCACGGCTGGCAACACACCCTTTACCGGCCGAACGCGGCCGTCGAGGGCGAGTTCGCCGAGTAGCACGGTCTTGTCCATTCGCGGCCAAGCCGTCTTACGTTCCGCCGAAACGACTGAGGCGGCCAGGGCCAGGTCGTAGACAGAGCCCATCTTTGGCAGCGTGGCCGGCGACAACGCAAGCGTGAGCCTCGCCATCGGCCAACTCATGCCGCAATTTGTGATCGCCGCCCGGACCCGGTCCCGCGATTCCTGCAGCGCGGCATCGGGCAGCCCCACCAGATGCACACCGGGCAACCCGGAGGTGATGTCGGCCTCGATCTCCACGATCTCACCGTCCAGCCCGCGCACGCCCACCGAGAACGCTCTGCCCAGCGCCATCAACCCACTCCTGCCAGATGGGTGATCTCCGGCGCCCGGGTCCGACCGATCCGCACGCCGATCACGTCGATGCGCACCGCCGCCCAACTGCTGTGCTGCGCCGCGAGCCACAGCCCGGCGAGGCGCCGCAGCCTGCGCATCTTCCTGGGCGTTACGGCCTGGGACACACCACCGAACTGATCGCTGGTGCGCGTCTTCACTTCGACGAACACCACCGTCCGGCCGGTGTCGTCTGCGGCGATCACGTCCAATTCGCCGTAGCGGCACCGCCAGTTGCGCGTCAACACCCGCAGCCCGAGCGATGTCAGATGGTCGACCGCCAATTGCTCACCGAGTGCGCCGATCTCGGCACGTGTCAACGTCGTCATGACGCCACCGTGCGGGCCGGCACTGACAAAGCGCCAACCTGAGCGCGCCGTTATCCCCAGTCACGTATTCATCCACAACCGCCGCGCGCCCGGTTTCGCAGCCGTCAAAACACGGGTATACGGGGCCATGGCCGACAAGCCCCTGCAAGGTGTCGTCGACAGGGCCACCGAAAGCGACGCATTCGAGTACGCGGCCCGGGCCGGCTTCGCTGTCAGCGGGGTGCTGCATCTCCTCGTCGGCTACATCATGATGCGGATCGCGTTCGGCTCGGGCGGCAACGCTGACCAATCCGGCGCATTGGCGACACTGGCGGACAGAAACGGCGGCCCGTTCATCCTCTGGGTCGTCGCGGCGGGATTGGTGGCGCTGGGCCTGTGGCGGATCGCCGAAGCCATCGTCGGTTCCAAGCCCGGCGAGCACTCCAAATGGCGCACAGACGAAACCCCGGCGTGGAAGCGCGGGAAATCTTTGGGGCTTGCGATTGTTAACTTCGCGATCGCACTCTCCGCCGCACGCTTCGCGATGGGAAGCGGCCAAGAGAGTAGTCAGCAGAACGCCGGGCTGAGCGCACGGATGATGCAAACCGGTTGGGGCAAAGCCATTCTCATCGCGGCAGCGTTAGGTCTCGTCGCGGTCGGCGGCTACCACGTCTACAAGGGCGCATCCAAGAGGTTCATGAAAGACTTGCGCGTTTATGGCGGAACCGGAATCACGACAGTCGGCATCACCGGCTACGCCGCCAAGGGTGTGGTGCTCGCCGGCGCGGGTGTGCTCCTGATCGTCGCGACCCTGCAAGCCGATCCCTCGAAGGCAACGGGCCTCGACGCCGCGGTCAAGACACTCGGTCACGCCCCGTTCGGAAAGGTCCTCCTCATCGTGGCCGCTCTTGGTATCGCAGCCTTCGGCGTATACAGCTTTGTGCGCAGTCGCTACGGCCGGATGTAGTCGTTACATCGGAGCGCCTGACTGGGACAGCGCCTGATACAGCGCCGCGATCTGCATCGGCTGGATCGCTGCGTTGCAGCCATGCTGTAGGTCGATCAGCGGCGCCGCGATTCCGCGTAGCTCTTGATACTCCTGCGGACGGGCGACGAAGTAATCACGCACCGACTGCTCGGCGCCCGCCCCCTGCATACCCGCCGCCGTCAACACGTTGTTGGCTTCCGGATGCGTGTCGAGCCACGCGCCTGCCGCGGCGAGCACTCCGCTGGCCGTGTGGGAGAAGCCACTCGCCGTGCAGTCGGGTTGCGCGCCCGCCGACGGAATCGCGATCGTCGCCGCGGCGACGCCGCCGAGCGCGCATATGGCAAAGGCGCCGAACAGGCCGCGGCGCACCGCAGTCGCTGAGATTGTCATTTCGCTCGTCCTCAGATGTTGGTCTTGACCGGCCCCTCTCCTTCAGGAATGACCTGAGGAAATACTGACCCGCAGCACTTCAAGATCAAGCCGGGATTGCCAATCTCGTAAGAACCCCGTGACGCGCCTGCGGTGAGAACTACTTGAAGTCCTCGGGGGTGAACTCCCTGGGCTCGACAAGCACCAGCCAATTGCCGGTGTTGTCACGCATCACCGCTTCCACGCCGTACGGCCGGTCCGACGGCTCCTGCAGGAAGGTCACGCCCTTCGCGGAGAGCTCCTCGAAGGTCTTGTGGCAGTCGTCCACCGACAGGCCCAGCCCGCCCATGCCGCCCTTCTCCAGTTGGCGGCGGACGAAATCGGCGGCCTCGGGATCCAGTGGCGGACCAGGCGTCATCAGCGTGATCTCCAACTCCGGCTGGTTGGGGTGTTTGACGGTCACCCAGCGGAAACCCTCGCCCATCGTGATGTCGGTGCCGGGCTCGAAGCCGAGCACGTCGACATAGAAGTCACGAGTTTCGGTTTGGTCCAGGCAGTACACGGTGACAAGCGATACGCAGGTGATCATGACGAAACGCTAACGCCCGCCGAACGCGCGTCGCTTCTCCCAGATTGCGGAACTCCTGCCGTCTCGGCGTGATTGAGCACGCCGCGCATGAATAAGAAGCATCCCGGCACATGCGGGCCGCCGCGCGCCGCCCACCGGTTCCGGTACGCCGTCGGACTCTCGCCGACCAGCTGGCTGAACCTGGCGGAGAAAGAGCCGAGGCTGGCGAACCCGACCGCCATGCACACCTCGGTCACCTTCAGGTTGGCGACCCGCATCAGGTCCTGCGCCCGCTCGATGCGCCGACGGGTCAGATACCGGATCGGGTCTCGCCATATGTGGCCTCGAAGCTGCGGGCGAAGTGGTACTTCGACACGCCCGCCACCCGCGCGAGCGCATCGAGGTCGAGCGGCTCGCGGAAGTTGCGGTCGATATGGTCGCGGGCCCGCCGCAGGTGCGCCAGCAGGGCGACCGCAACCGAGTGCGAACCGGATTCCGGCACAGCAACAGATTAGAGGTCAGCGAAGGGTATGTTTCATTAGGTAATGCTCAGCTAAAAGCCGCGCCAGACGGAAGGACTTCAGTGGATGCGACGACCTTGGAGCCGGCTTGCCGCACTGGTGTCAGTCCTCGCCGTCGTCCTCGGGGGAACGGCATGCTCGAGTTCCGGCGAGTCCGACGAGCTGCTGATCTACAACGCCCAGCATGAGTCGCTCACCAAGGAGTGGATCGACGCGTTCACCAAGGAGACCGGTATCAAGGTCACCTACCGGCAGGGCGGGGACACCGAATTAGGCAACCAGCTGGTGGCCGAAGGGGCTGCGTCGCCCGCCGACGTCTTCTTGACCGAGAACTCTCCGGCCATGGCCGCCGTCGAGCGCGCTGGGCTGTTCGCCGATCTCGATGCCGAGACCATCAATCAGGTTCCGTCGCAATACCGTCCGGCCAGCGGTAAGTGGACGGGCGTCGCCGCACGCACGACGGTGTTCGTCTACAACAAGGCCAAACTTCAACCCGACCAACTGCCCAAGTCGCTGTTGGATCTGCAGCAGCCCGCATGGAAGGGCCGCTGGGGCGCCCCGCCGACGAAGGCCGACTTCCAAGCCATCGTCGCGGCCCTGCTGCAGTTGAAGGGCGAGGCGGCCACGGCGCAGTGGCTGGTCGGGATGAAGACCAACGCAAAGACCTACAACGACAACATCGCCACGCTCAAGGCGGTCAACGCCGGCGAAGTCGACGGCGGCGTGATCTACCACTACTACTGGTTCCGCGACCAGGCGAAAACCAAAGAGATGAGCGGAGATACGGCGCTGCACTACTTCCGCAACCAAGATCCCGGCGCGTTCGTCAGCCTCTCCGGCGGCGGCGTGCTCAAGTCCAGCAAGAAGCCGCAGCAGGCGCAACAGTTCCTGCGCTTCATCACCGGCAAGGCCGGACAGGAAGTGCTGGAAAAGGGCGATTCGTTCGAATACCCGGTGGCCAGTGGCGTGCCCGCGAACCCCGCCCTCGTCGCGCTGACCGACCTGCAGGCGCCCGTCGTCGACCCGACGACGCTCGACGCGCAAAAAGTGACGGACCTGATGACGAAGGCTGGGTTGTTATAGGTGGTCGCTCCCCCGGTTTCGCGCCCGACGGCGCCGGTCTCGCGGTCTGAGGCGGCCTCCCGACCCGGCCCGTTGGTCACTGCCACGGTCGCGATCCTGGTCGCCGCCACCTTGATTCCACTCGGTTACGTCGCGTGGGCGGCGGTGTCGATCGGGTGGACGAAGGCCTACGATCTCGTGGTCCGACCCAGGGTCGGCGAGTTGCTTTTCAACACCGTGGCCCTGGTTGTCATCACGGTGCCGCTGTGTGTGGTGATCGGTGTGGGCGTCGCGTGGCTGGTGGAGCGGACCGACCTGCCCGGCCGGGGATTCTGGCGCCCGGTGTTCGTCGCGCCCCTCGCGGTCCCGGCGTTCGTCAACAGCTACGCGTGGGTCGGGGTGATCCCGTCGCTGCACGGGCTGTGGGCCGGTGTGTTGGTGTCGACGCTGTCGTACTTCCCATTCATGTACCTGCCGGTGGCCGCGACGCTGCGCCGGCTCGACCCCGCGGTCGAAGAGTCGGCGCGGGCGCTGGGCTCCGACTCGGCCGGCGTGTTCTTCCGGGTGGTGCTGCCGCAGCTGCGGCTGGCCATCCTCGGGGGCGGACTGTTGATCGGCGTCCACCTGCTCGCCGAGTTCGGCGCGTTCGCGATGCTGCGGTTCGCCACCTTCACGGTCGCGATCTTCCAGCAGTTCCAGGTCACGTTCGACGGGGCGGCAGGCAGCATGCTCGCCGGCGTCCTGGTGTTGCTCTGCCTGGTGCTGCTGGTGGCCGAGGCGCTGGCCCGCGGAAGCGCCCGGTTTGCCCGCATCGGCTCAGGCGCTCCCCGCGCCGCGACCCCGATCCGCCTGGGCCGCAACACAATGCCCGCGCAGGCCGGTCTGGTCGCGCTCGCCGTACTGGCTCTGGGCGTGCCGGTGTGGACAATCCTGCGCTGGCTGTGGATCGGGGGCGCCGAGGTGTGGGTGCTCGACGACATCGGCACCGCGCTTGGCCAAACCATCGGGCTGGCCACGGTCGCGGCGGTGCTGACGACGGTGCTGGCATTCCCCGTCGCGTGGGTCGCCGTGCGGTCCAGCGGCGTGTTGGCCCGCACGGTGGAAGGCGCCAACTACGTCACCAGCTCGCTGCCCGGCATTGTCACCGCCCTCGCGCTCGTCACGGTCACCATCCACGCCGCTCGCCCGCTTTACCAGAGCGTCGCGCTGATCGTGTTCGCCTACGTGCTGCTGTTCATGCCGCGGGCACTGGTCAATGTGCGGGCCGGGCTCGCGCAGGTGCCACCGAGTCTCGAAGAGGCATCCCGGTCGCTGGGCACCTCGCCGACCACCACCTTCCTTCGAGTCACACTGCGACTGACCGCACCCTCCGCCGCGGCCGGTGCGTCACTGGTATTCGTCGCTGTAGCAACGGAATTGACCGCGACGCTACTGCTAGCGCCGACCGGCACCAGGACGCTGTCGATGCGGTTCTGGTCGTTCTCCAGCGAGCTGGACTATGCGGCCGCCGCCCCCTACGCGCTCGTGCTCGTGGTGCTCGCCATCCCGGTGACACTGGTGCTGTTCCGGCAGTCGACGAAGGTGGCCGCGCTATGACAACCATCCTCGAGGTCAAAGGGCTCGCCAAGTCTTTTCACGCGAACACGGTGTTGCACGAGATCGACCTCGATCTGCAATCGGGCACGACGACCGCCGTCGTCGGATCGTCCGGTTGCGGCAAGACCACGCTCCTGCGGCTCATCGCCGGGTTCGAGACACTCGACGCCGGGACGATCACCATCGACGGACGACGGGTGGCCGGCCCGCAGCGCGCTGTGGCACCGCATCGTCGAGGGGTGGGCTACGTCGCCCAGGACGGTGCGCTGTTCCCGCACCTGACCGTCGGGCAGAACATCGCCTACGGACTGCGCGGTACCGCCCGCAGCGAGGTGCGTGCCCGCGTCAGTGAGCTTCTCGAAACCGTCTCTCTGGACCCGTCATACGCGTCGCGCCGCCCGCACCAACTCTCCGGGGGCCAGCAGCAGCGTGTCGCGCTGGCGCGTGCGCTCGCCCGGCGCCCGGTCCTGATGCTGCTCGACGAACCGTTCAGCGCGCTCGACACCGGACTGCGGGCATCCACCCGCAAGGCGGTCGCCGGTCTGCTCGCCGACGCGGGGGTGACGACGCTTCTGGTGACGCACGACCAGGAGGAGGCGCTGTCAATCGCGGATCAGGTGGCGGTCATGCGCGACGGGCGTTTCACACAGGTCGGCACCCCGCAGCACGTCTACCGGCAACCCGTCGACCGGTTCACCGCCGAGTTCCTCGGCGACTGCATTTCACTTCCCTGCACCGTCGCATCGGGAGTCGCCGACTGCGCGCTCGGCCGCATACCCGTGCAACCGTCTGCCGAGGACGGACCCGCCACCCTCATGCTGCGGCCCGAACAGCTTGTCGCGACGGTGGTTTCCGACAGCGAACGACTCGACGGCGTCGGAACGGTGATCGCCACCGAGTTCCTCGGCCACGATGTGCTGTTGACCATCGACCCGGCGGGCGAGACCGCCCCGCTCATCGTGCGCCAGCACAGCCTCAACCCGCCGCCCATCGACGCCAAGGTGCGCCTCGAGGTGGTGGGCGCCGGAGTCGTGCTCACATGAGCTGCCGGCTCCTCGACCATCTGCGCAGCCACGACCAGAACGCCGCGGTGCTGACGGACACGCAGCAGATTTCGTACCGCGAACTCGCCGATAGAGTCGCCGACACCACGCAGGAACTCGACCGGCCTCGTGGCCTGGTGTTGCTCGAAACCCGCAATGACGTACCCACTTTGGTGCGTTACCTGGCAGCGATGGCCGCCGGCCACGTCGTATTGCCAGTCGATGCGCGGCGCGACCACACGGCGATGCTTCGGACGTACGAACCCGACATCGTCATCGGCGGCACCGGCATCCACCATCGCCATCGCGGCGGACACCACGCACTGCATCACGATCTCGCCTTGTTGCTATCCACCTCCGGCAGCGCCGGCTCACCCAAACTGGTGCGGCTGTCCCACCGCAATCTGGTGTCCAACGCCGCCGCCATCGCCGAATACCTCGACATCCGCCAAACCGACAGGGCCGCAACCACCTTGCCGATGTCGTACTGCTACGGCCTTTCGGTGATCCACAGCCATCTTCTGCGCGGTGCGGGCCTGATCCTCACCGATCATTCGGTCGTCGACGAAGAGTTCTGGGCGCTGTTCCGCAGGCACCAGGGCACCGCGTTCGCCGGCGTGCCCTACACCTTCGAGTTGCTCGAGCGCGTCGGCGCAGAGGCCTCGGATCTACCGCATCTGCGGTACATCACCCAAGCCGGCGGCCGGATGCCACCCGAGCGTGTGCGGCTGTTCGCGGAACTGGGTCGGCAACAGGGCTGGGACTTGTTCGTGATGTACGGCGCAACGGAAGCCACCGCCCGAATGGCGTATCTTCGACCAGAACTCGCGTCGTCGCACCCCGCCGCGATCGGCAGGCCGATCCCCGGCGGAGCGTTCACGATTGAACCGCGCGGCGATTCGGACGATGACGACGTCGGAGAGTTGGTGTACCGCGGTCCCAACGTGATGATGGGCTACGCACACCGGCCGGCCGACCTCACGCTTGGCAAGACCGTCGACGCGCTGCACACCGGAGACATCGCCCGGCGCGGCTGCGACGGGCTGTACGAAGTGATCGGGCGCAGCAGCCGTTTCGTCAAGATGTACGGGCTGCGGATCGACCTCCAGCGCGTCGAGGCGACCCTGAGCGACCACGGTGTGATGGCGTTCTGCACCGATGTCGACGATCGCCTCGCGGTGGCGGCTGCCGGTCACGACGAGGCTGAGATCCAACACGTCGCCGCCGCGGCTGCAGGCGTCCCAGCCAGCGCCGTTCGGGCCGTCACGGTCGCGGAGCTGCCTATGCTGCCGTCGGGCAAGCCGGACTACCAAGCGGTGCGCGACCTCGCGAGCGCATCGAATGCCGCCCAGGCCAACGTGATTGGTCTACGCGAGCTGTTCGCCGATGTGCTGCAGATCGACGCCGACAGCATCGATCTCGACGCTAGCTTTGTCGACCTGGGCGGCAATTCGCTGTCCTATGTGACGATGTCCGTCCGGGTGGAACGCGCGCTGGGGCGTCTGCCCGCAGACTGGCAGCGACTCTCGCTGCGGGAGCTGGAGGCCATGCCGAACCCGGCGCGACGGTGGTGGCCGTGGTGGGGTGCGACATTGGAGACCAGCGTCGCCCTACGTGCCGTCGCGATCCTGCTCATCGTTGGTTCGCACGCCGGGTTGTTCGAACGGTGGGGCGGCGCGCACCTGCTGCTGGGCATC
>JBKOYU010000882.1:0-6967 GCA_046725575.1 Actinomycetota bacterium
GAGCAGCTTCTCGGCGACGGCGGCGTCGAGGGACTTCATGACGTCCCCGGCCCCGTGCACGCCGTCCCAGAACAGCTGGTGCAGGTTGGGGAACTGCTCGAAGTGCTCCTTGGCGAAGAAGTCGGCCCACAACACCATCAGGTGATGCTTTACCTCCTCGGCGCGCTGCTCCTTGATGATGACCGCGCGAGTCTTGAAGTGCTCGTCATCGGAGTCGTGGTACTTCTGAAGGGATTTCAGGCAAGAGAGGGCCTCGATCTTGGCCTGGGCGGGGTCGTAGACGCCGCAGTACAGGTCGCAGTGGGCATGGGCAGGGGTGGCGTTAGCGAAAAGTCGATGCAGCATGGCCTTAACCTACCCTTCGAGCGTGGGCCGAAACCATCCACTACGACACTGGCCGCTCCGCCGGTTCGCCGTCGTTGAGGGCTCGATGCGGCCAGCGCTAAACCCTGGTGATGGCCTGCTTGCGCTGCGCGGCGGCGGTCCTAAAATCGGCCAGCTCCGGGTGTTCCCCGACCCGACACTGCCCACGCGGTGGCTCGTCAAACGCGTCGGCGACGTGCGCGGCGCGGGCCGCAACGCGACATTCGAGGCCCGCTCCGACAACCCGGACGCGCCCGGTGTCATCGACTCGCGGCAGTTCGGGTGGGTGCCTGCGGCCGGCTCCTACCGCGTGGTGTGGACCGTCAAAGGGCCTGGCCGCCGCGCCGGTTGATATGCGTGTCCACTTGCACCCGGGGCGGAACCTGCGCATTCTGGATTATCGACCCACAGCCGTGTCGGGGCTCAGGTTAGTTTTGCCGGCTCGGCCGGCGTCGACACCGGTGGCGCGGAGGCGAGATGGAGATGGGGTCCGGTCGGGCGATCGAAATCGCCCCGTTTCATTCGCACGGGTCCCTCAAGGGATTCGTGGTCTCCGGCCGCTGGCCGGACTCGACCAAGGAGTGGGCACAGCTACTGATCGTCGCCGTGCGCGTCGCATCGCTTCCTGGGTTGCTCTCCACCACAACGATTTTCGGTGCCCGCGAGGAACTGCCCGACGAGCCGGTGCCGGGCACCGTCGGGCTGGTGGTGGCTGAAGGCACGGTCGTCGGCGAATCAGCCGTGCCGCCAGGACATTTCGCCGAGCACCAGCCACCGGCTCTGCTCATGCTGCATCCGCCCTCGGAGACCATGCCGTCGCTGCCGGAGTGCACAGGTGCCGCGTCGGGTTGCGTGCTGCTGCCCGGGCTTCCGTATCTCGGCCTCGAGCATCGTGCCGCCTGGGTCGAGGCAGAAGCGGACGGCACGGTGACGTCGATGGTGAGCCGCGTCGGCGTCGACCCCATCAGCCATCCCGACACCGCTATCTTGGCGATGCTGCTTGCGGCATAAGGGTTTTCGAACGATTTGATTCGTCGGCCTGAACGCTCGATTCGGGCCCCCGAACTCGGGCCGCTGGCTGGCGTGCCCGTGGAATCGCAACTATCGTCGATGAAGTCAGCGAAGGGGAGTAGCCCCCAATCGTCGAGTCGACATACTGGCAGCCGCGCACGCGAGGAGCGTTAGAGCGCACAGCCCGGCCGGCGAACCGCAACGCGGTGGGCGAGACCTTCGACCGAAGTCTGACGGGTCGTGAGCATTTGACCCGTCGGCGACGTGTCGAAAGGTCGTTCTCATGCTCACCGCCGCACTGGTCAGTCTCTCCGTGGTGTTCGTCGTCGAACTCGGCGACAAGTCGCAGCTGATGACCATGACCTACGCGCTGCGCCACCGGTGGTGGGTGGTGCTGTCGGGCGTGGGCATCGCGTCGTTGCTGGTGCACGGGCTCTCCGTGACGATCGGCCACTTCCTCGGGCTCACGTTGCCGGAGCGACCGATCGCCTTCGCGGCGGCAATCGCCTTCCTGCTGTTCGCGGCGTGGACATGGCGGGAGGGGCGCGCAGGCGGCGGCGAGGAGGAAGTCAAGATCGCCGAACCGCGACACGTGCTGCTCGCCGTGATCTCCTCATTCGTCCTCGCCGAACTAGGCGACAAGACGATGCTCGCCACTGTCGCCTTGGCCAGCGAGCACAACTGGGCCGGAGTCTGGATGGGCGCCACGGCGGGCATGGTGCTCGCCGACGGGGTGGCCATCGCGGTGGGCGCGGTGCTGCACAAGCGATTGCCCGAGCGCTTCCTGCACGGCCTGGCCAGTGTGCTGTTCCTGCTTTTCGGCTTGTGGTTGCTCCTCGACGGAGCTCTTGGCCTCCGGTGGGTTGCGGTGGGAGTCACGGGAGCGGTCGCGGTGGCAACCGCAACCGCGGCTGCAGTGGCCTTCTTCCGTAACCGTCGCGATCATCCGCTAACGCTCCCGCCGCTTGAATCGTCGCCGGATCCGGGCGGCCCTCCGGCTGGCTACTGTCGCTCGAATGACTGACCAGGTTCCATCGGTCTGCTCGCTATCCTGCGTCACGTGCCGGGGAGCGGGCCGACGGGTGTCAACTCGACCCGCTTGCCTGCGCAATTGGCAAACACGCGATCCCTGCTTCTCCGGTCGTGAGCACAGTTGCCCGTGGTGAACATCGGGGTTCCTGCGACGAACTATGTCAAACTTTCAGGAAAGTCATCGCCATGCAACCGTTATTATTTGCTTCGCCGCACCGTAGGATGAGGTGTCCGGCGCACCCCGACACCGCCGTTAAGACCTGTAGCGGCCCCAAGAAACGAAAAGGCGGGTCAACTTTTCCGCGGTTTGCACTTGGTTGTTGGCACAACTCTCGCTACGATGATCAGCAAATACGCCGCCCTAGAAACCCGCTCGCCATGCATGTGGAGGTCAAATCGATGAGCAAGACATTCGCCGCCCGCCTAAACCGCCTGTTCGACACGGTTTACCCGCCTGGTCGCGGCCCGCACACGTCGGCTGAAGTCATCGCCGCGCTCAAGGCTGAGGGCGTCACGATGTCGGCTCCGTACCTGTCTCAGCTTCGTTCAGGCAACCGCACCAACCCGTCGGCAGCCACCATGGCAGCCCTTGCCAACTTCTTCCGTATCAAGCCGGCCTACTTCACCGACGACGAGTACTACGAGAAGCTCGACAAGGAATTGACCTGGCTGGCGAATATGCGTGACGAGGGTGTTCGCCGCATTGCGGCGCGCACGGTTGGGTTGTCCGCAGAGGCCCAGCAGGACATTGTTCAGAAGGTCGACGAGCTGCGTCGCCGGGAGCATCTGGACGATTAGCCCGCCCCTCGCCGCAACGCGGCGTCCGGCGAATCTGGGAAATTTTGTGGGCCCAAACCGCCTGGGCCCACATCCCAGGGCCCCCACCGCTGGGCCCACACCGCTGGGCCCACACCGCTGGGCCCACACCGCTGGGCCCCACCGCCTGGCCCCACACCGCTGGGCCCACACCGCAGGTAGGGGAGTAGGGAGTCGGGGATTAGCGGCGCTTAGGCCCGCGCATTATTGGAGAGCGCCAGCTGGCGATACTGCTGTGCGATCTCGAGGATCCACTCGCGATCCGAATATGACGTGGGCTGGCGCAGCCAGCCAAGTCCGGGGAACGTCGCGCTCGTGTCCTCAGGCGCGTCCTCTCGGCCGTCATAGATCCACTGCGCGATCGTCCGTGCCTGCTCCTGCGGCTCCACCGGCGGTGGCTCGAGTTCGGACGCGTCGTCCACGTCGTCGAGGTCGCGCGTCGGTCGTGCGCGCGTGGCGTCGACCCGTGGCTTCCGCGCGGCATCGGCGGCGGTGGCCTCAAGGTACAGCGCGTCGGAGATCAGCGACATCCGCTCGGCGACTCGAAACGCCAGCGGGCCGCGGGGGCGTACGCCGATGCCGACATCGGGATGGCGCCGACCGAGCTCCGTGAGCAGCGGCTGGATCATGCGCAGCTCGTAGCGAGCGCCGAACCAGTCTTCGACGCTGGGCAGCAGCGAACCTGCGGCGACGACCAGCATGGCGCAGCCCAGCAGGGTGGCCGCCGCCCCGACACCGACGAGCTGCGTGTTACCCGCGGCCCGCAGCAGGAAGAACGCGGACGCCAGCACGATCAGCACGATGCCGAGCGTGAAGACGAACAGGGCGCGGCCACGCCGGCTGCGATTGGAGTGCCGCATGCCGGCCCACGACACCAGGGTGAGCGCCAACAGCACGTAGAGCAGCGGCAGCAGCCACGACATCCCGTCGCTGGAGCCGAGGTTGCGCTTGAGGTACTCCTCTGGGGACATCTCCGGTTGCTGGCCCGCGGCGAAGAAGGTCACCAAGCTCGCGACCGCGATAACACCGGCAACGCTGTACTGGGCAATAGCAATTTTGCGAATGGTGGCCGGCGTCCGCTCCGAGGCCACGGTCGTGATCATGACGCAGCTGCCTGCGGCGCAGCCGATCAACGCGACCTGGGAAAACCCCATCGCGATGTTGGGCCAGTGCAGCACGGTGTCGATCAGCAGCGTCAGCGGCTGCCAATTCAGCGCGGCCACCAGCCCGAGGCTGCCCAGTGCGAGGATCATCGCGGTGCTTACCAGCGATTGCTTGTTGACCAGGGCCCAGCCAATGCGGAGGCCGGTAGCCAATCCGAGCAGACCGGCGATCACCCAGATGATCAACCAAATGCCTCTCCGAGTCGGACCTGGACGATCGAGGAGCGGTCCGACGGCAGCCGACCAAGGCGGTAGATGAGCAGCGCCGCGAAGTCTTCGGCCTCCTGCTCGGCGTCTTCCCCACTCGGACCCATGCATCCGGTCCGCTGGTTGAGCATGTATCCGATCAAGTCAGAGCTCGCCATCTCGGTGTTCTCGCGGGCCGCCTGGACAACGGGGATGCCCTCGTGACCGAGCACCAGGTGCCCAAGTTCGTGGGCCAGGGTGCGGTCCCAGGCGGGTAGGCCCTTCTGGATCAAGAAGACGTCACGGTCGGCGTACTGGCGCCACTGCCCGCACACACCGGGAGGCAGATCGGCCATCTTGAGTTCTATCGGCCGGTCGCGATCCTCGCTCACAGCATCGACGAGGCGGGGCAATGACACTTCCCCGCGTCGTGGGGCGAGATCGAGCACCGCACTAACGGCACGGGTGACGCGGCGGCTGGCAGGCATACAACCCCCTTTCGACGAGTCCACTATGCGCCGTCCACCCCCATGAGGGCGGGCAGTTTGTCAGTTCACAAACCGTACGGTTCCGCTTGTGTGGATCACATGGCCCGCCTTCGCCTGGCGATAACCAACCAATCCCCCGGCGCCGGTGAGTACAAGCATGCCCGCAACGCCTGGCACTGCCAAGGCCGCTACCTGGGACAACCCGGCACTCCGCAAATAATCCGTGTAGCCGATCCGGTATGAGGACGCCGGAACTGCCAAGTTGCTGCCCGCGTTGGCCGGCAGGGGTTCTCGCCCCGCGGGCGGCTCTGCGGACACGCCGCGAGGTGCAACCGGCAACGCAGGTGAGGCGGGTCCACCGGCCCCGCCGCCTCCAAGACCCGCGGCCGGCGCGACGATGACCGGCAGCGTGATCGGCGGGATCGCTAGCTCGCCGGCCGCAACGCCCACACCGGGCGCGACATCGATGACAGATGGTTCAGTCGCGGGCGGCATCAACTCGGGCGGAAGCTGCATCTGCGGCGGCAGCCCCGGACGGCCGGACGGCGCCTCAGGGGCGCTACCGCCACCACCACCGCCGCCGGGTCCCGGTGGCTCGCCTGGATTCCACGGCCATGGCCATGGCCACCACGGCCAGCTTGGCGAGCAGTGATCGTCATCCTTCTTCTCACACTCGCCGGGTTCGTCCGGCGGTGGCGGAGGCTCTTCTGTCGTTGGAGGGGGCGTGGTGGGCGGCGTCGGATCGTCCGGGTCGTCGCTGCCTCCGCCGCAGCCGTGGGCATTGCCGTTGCCGCCGCTGTTACCGCAGTTGCCGTTGCCCGGGTTCCCGACGCCGTTGTCGCCGTTGTTGTTATCGCCGTTCTTTCCGGTGCCGTCGTCGGCGTCCTTCTTGTCGTCGTCGGCCTGGGGGTCGTCTTTCTTGTCGCCTTCTGTCTTCGGGTCGACGGGATCCGTACCGGGCTGGTCTTCCTTGCTGCCACCTTGAGGTGTGGTCTTTTTGTCGTCCGGATCGTTCTTCTGCTTCTCTGTGGAACCGCTGCCCGTCGAGCCACTGGTGTGCTTGTCACCGTGGTCACCGCTAGTCAGAAGCGGATCAGCAAAGGCAATGGATACGCTGGCACCACCTGCTAACAGCCCAGAGGCGACGAGGCAGGCCGCTGCGGCGATGCGCACACGCGAACCCACGTCGCCACCCCCCTTCGAGGCGTCAACTGCCAGCTATTCAGAAGATCCGACATTCTCGCACAACCACGCGAAACTGTTCGCTGTCGGATTTGAATCTACTCGCGACCGGGACACACCGATACCGCTGATAATCCGGACGATAGTGTTGGGCTGCAGCATTACTGCTTTGTCATGAATCGTCGACGAGACAACCGGGAGGCCGCCGGGATGAGCCTGTTCAAGCGCAAAACCCGAGCCACCCGCAGAGCCGAGGCCCGCGCCATCAAGGCCAAGGCCAAACTCGAGGCCAAGCTCGCCGCCAAGAACGAGGCCCGCCGCATCAAGGCCGAACACAAGGCCGAAACCAAAGCCCTCAAGGCGCAACTCAAGGCGCAGCGCGACAGCGACAAGGCCGCGCTCAAGGTTGCCGAGACGCAGCTGAAGGCGGCCCGCGAAGGTAAGTTGTTCTCCCCCACGCGAATTCGGCGCATGCTCACCGTGACTCGGCTGCTGGCGCCGATCGTGGTGCCGCTTTTCTATCGCGCCGCCATCGCAGCGCGCGGTTTCCTCGACGAACGCCGGGCCGACCGGCTCGGCGTCCCACTCAGCCAGCTCGGACAGTTCTCCGGGCACGGCGCACAGCTGTCGGCGCGGATCGCCGGGGCCGAGCACTCGTTGCGCCTGGTTGCCGAGAAGAAGCCGAAGGACGCCGAGACCAAGCAGTTCGTCGCCGCGATTACCGAG
>JBKOYU010000628.1:0-3658 GCA_046725575.1 Actinomycetota bacterium
TGCGGCATCGCGTCGATCCACCGCTGCACATGACAGTCGACCGGCTCGACTGTGACGCCGAACACCGTGGCCAGGTCCTGCGACGCCCACTCCAACAGATCCTCGTCACCGGCGCTGCGGGCTGCGTTGGTTTCGGCGGAGTCGCCGAACCGGCCGTACGACAGCCGCACCAGCTCCACGTTGCCGCGCTGCCCCCATTTGCGGCTCGACAACGTAATCGCCTTGGCGCGCAACCGTTCTCCGCTGGCCACCAGCACCCCGGACTGCTCGGGTAGCGGGGTGCCGCCGGGCAGAGCCAGCGCCACCAGCGCCGTGGACGCGACCGAGATGCGTCGCGCCGCCGCGGCCGTCCGAGGGGCCACCGCTTCGATCAGCCTCGGCAGCCGCGGCGCGGGGACCGCCAGCACGGCCGCGTCGGCGTTCCATCGCTGACCCTCGTCGTCGATGAGCTCCCAGCCTCGCGTCGCGCGATTGACCTGTACGACGGCCACCTGCGCCCACCGGACTGCGGCGCGGCGGATGAGCTCGTCGACCAGCACCCCGTATCCGCCGTCGACGGCGCCGAACATGGATTGTGGCGGCGACCCCGCACCTGCCACTGCCTCACGCACCGCTTCCGTCAGGTTGCGCGCTCCCCCGTCCAGAGCGGCTGCCAGCGTCGGAGCGGCCGACCGCACGCCGATCGTGGCCGCGGACCCGGCGTACACGCCCGCTAGCAGCGGATCCACCGAGCGGGTCACCACCTGCTCGCCGAACCGGTCACCGACCAGATCGGCCACCGACGGGTCGGCGCCGGGCGGCCACGAGAACGGGCGGGTGCGTTCGTCGAGCATCCACGTGATCGTGGCGTCGTCGACCAGCCCGGCCAGCGCCTGCGGCTGCGCCGGGATGCCCTGCAAGGTGTCGGCCGGCAACGGGTGCAGCCTGCGCTGGCTGTAGATCAGCGGCCGCGCGCCAGTGGTGCCGATCTGCCTGCCTGCCAGGCCGAGCTCGGCCAGCAGCGCAGGCACCTCCGGCCTGCGTGCGACGAACGCCTCCGCGCCGACGTCCAGCGGCTGGCCGCCGATCCGCTCGGTGCGCAGCACGCCGCCAAGCCGGTCGGCCGGGTCGAACACCGTGATCGTCGCGTCCGGGCCCGCTGCGACCCTCAGCCGGTAGGCCGATACAAGTCCCGAAATCCCGCCCCCGACAACGGCATACGATGCATTCACAGGGAATGCACCAATGCCACGACGTCGGTGATCACCGCCGGATCGGTGCTGGGCAGCACGCCATGGCCGAGGTTGAACACGTGGCCCGCCGCGCCCGCGTCGACGGCCCGCCTGCCGTCCTCGACCACCGCGCGCACCGCGCGCTCCGCCACTTCGAAGCCGGCCAACAACACTGCTGGGTCGAGGTTGCCCTGCAGCGCGGTGCCCGGTTGCACACGCGCGGCGGCATCCGTCAGTGAGGTCCGCCAGTCCACCCCCACCACGGTCGCGCCGGCCTGTGACATCGCGCCGAGCAACTCGGCCGTACCGACCCCGAAATGCGTCATCGGCACACCGGCCCCGGCGAGCGTGGAAAACACCCTGCTGCTGTGTGGCAGCACATAGCTGCGGTAGTCGGCCAGCGACAGCGTGCCGGCCCACGAGTCGAACACCTGAATCGCGTCGACGCCTGCGGCCACCTGGGTCTGCAGGAACGCGATCGTCACGTCGGTCAGGGTCGTCATCAAGGCGTGCCAGGTTTCAGGTTCGCCCAGCATCATCGCCTTGGTGCGCTCGTGATGCCGACTGGGACCGCCCTCGACGAGATACGACGCCAGCGTGAACGGAGCGCCGGCGAAGCCGATGAGCGGGACGTCGCCGAGCTCCGACACCAGCTGCGACACCGCCTGCGCGATCGGCGCAACCTGTTGCGGCTCAAGCATTTTCATGGCTTTCACGTCCGCGATGCCGCGCACGGGATGCTCGATCACCGGCCCGACGTCGGGCACGATGTCGAGCTCGATGCCGGACGCTCGCAGCGGCACCACGATGTCCGAGAACAGGATTGCGGCATCCACGCCGTGGCGGCGGATCGGTTGCAGCGTGATCTCGGTGATCAGGTCGGCGTCGAAGCACGCCTGCATCATCGTGTTCTTGGCCCGCAGCTCCCGGTATTCCGGCAGCGACCGGCCGGCCTGCCGCATGAACCACACCGGCACGCGGCTGGGTTTGCGGCCGGTGGCTGCGGCCAGGTAGGGCGACTCGGGCAGCTCGCGGCGGGTAGTCATCGGATCCAATGCTGCCATGCGGGCTCAGACGTCTTGACCGTCGTCCTGTTCTTCGGCGGCCGGGTGGGAGCGCGGCCCGGACTCTTGCTCGACCAGGTACGGCGGCCACGCCGCGCCGAAGGGTTGCGCGAATTGCGCTCGCTCCGAGTCTTTTTGGCGCCGATACACCACCACCAGCACGACGGCGATCACCGCGCCGACCATCGCGGGCAGCGCCGCCTTGACGACGTCGACATCGCCGGCGGGCCCGGCGTGTTCGAACACGGCACCGCTCGTGGACCACGTCGCCAACGCGGCGAGCCCGACCCCGATCACGACCGCCGCGGTGAGCGCTCCGACCAACGGGATCCGCGGGCTGCGACGGCGCGCGGCGGTGACCCACCTCCGCGCTCCTCGCCGCAAGGTCTGGGAGGGACGAAATGCCCACGCCAGCAAACGCCGACGATGACGGCGACCACGACCGTTGCCACCACGCGGACGGGCAGCCGTCCAACAATCGACAGGCCGGGTCCCTCCGACACCGCAGGAAGGCCGAGGGCCCAGAAGACCGCCCACCCCGCCGCCACCGCGGCGGCAAGCACAATCACTGCCACCACAGCTACCGGAGCGTTCCGCAGCAGTCGCGGTCGTCGCAGCGCCGGATCTGCCTGGATCTGAGGCGTTTCTTGCTGGTCGTCGCGGTTCGGACGGGCGATTTTCTCGATGGCATCAGCAACCCGTTCCGGCATGCT
This sequence comes from Actinomycetota bacterium, assembly GCA_046725575.1. GTDB lineage: Bacteria > Actinomycetota > Actinomycetes > Mycobacteriales > Mycobacteriaceae > Mycobacterium. The sequence continues at coordinate 2,989 of JBKOYU010000628.1, forward strand.
CACATCGTCTCATCTCCCCCGCACCGGTCGCGCACCAAATCGGCGCGCCTGCGCACAGGCCTGCCAACATGGTCTAGCGTCAAACGGCATGACCACCGCCGAACCGGCTCAGTTTCGTGAAGCGGTGGCGGCGATGAATGCCACCACGGTGCGACCGGAAATCGAGCTCGGCCCGATCCGCCCGCCGCAGCGGCTGGCGCCGTTCAGCTACGCGCTGGGCGCAGAGGTCCGGCATCCCGAGACGGCCATCGTCCCCGAGCGGTCGGAGGGCGACGCGTTCGGCCGGCTGATCCTGTTGCACGATCCGGACGGCGCCGAGGCGTGGGACGGCACGATGCGGCTGGTTGCCTACATCCAGGCCGACCTCGACTCCACCGAGGCCGTCGACCCGCTGCTGCCCGAAGTGGCGTGGAGCTGGCTGGTCGAGGCGCTGGAGTCGCGGGCCGAGCATGTCACCGCGCTGGGCGGTACGGTCACCGCCACCACGTCGGTGCGCTACGGCGACATCTCCGGGCCGCCGCGCGCCCATCAGCTGGAGCTGCGGGCGTCGTGGACGGCGACGACCCCGGACCTCGGCCCGCACGTACAGGCGTACTGCGAGGTCCTCGAGCACGCGGCGGGCCTGCCTCCAGCCGGGGTCACCGATCTGAGCTCCCGCACGCGCGCCTGA
>JBKOYU010000660.1:0-5062 GCA_046725575.1 Actinomycetota bacterium
GAGCAGGACTTCTCGCACGCCGACATCGCCCACGTCGCGAACGTCAAGTCCAGCTTCGGGTCGCAGTACAAGGTCACCAGCGTGGGACCGACGGGCATCGATCCGCGGCTGCTCGGACCGCAGACGCTGCCGCCCGGAATGACGTTCGACCCCGCCGACTGCGCGACGGCCGCGAGCCAGCAGGTAGTGCCGCAGGGCGTGAAGGGCAACATGGCCGCCACAACTGCAGAGGGCGAGGGCAACAGGTACATCGCGATCGCGGTCGAGACGTCCGAGGCGGTGCCGGTCAGCGATCCCGCGCAGAACTGCCAGAAGGTCGGATTCACCGGACCGGGGTTGCGCGGTCTCGTCGAGGTCGTCGAGGCGCCGCAGATCGACGGTGTCCACACCGTGGGCACCCATCGAGTGCTGCAGACGACGGTCGACGGCAAGCCACGCACCGGCGAGCTCTACAACTACATCGCCAACTTCGGCACCTTCCTGGTGATCATCACGGCGAACCCCTTGGTGCTGCCCGACAAGCCCGTCGCCCCGGTCAACACGCAGCGGGCGCGCGAACTGCTGACCGCTGCCGTCGCGGCGGTGAAGGGCTAGCGGACGTCCTGCGGGCGGAACTGGATGCTGATCCGCGGGCCGACCGGCCGCGTGGTCTTGGGGATCGAGTGCTCCCATGTGCGCTGGCACGACCCGCCCATCACCAGCAGGTCGCCGTGCCGGTGCGCTAGCCGCAGCGTTCGATGTCGCCGACCGGGCGGCTCCGGTGACTCGCCGCCGCCGCGCGGGCGCAACGCGAAAACCCTTGTGGCGCCGAGGCTCACGATAGCGACCATGGTGTCCTCGGTAGCGCTGCGGCCGATCTTGTCGCCGTGCCAGGCGACGCTGTCGTTGCCGTCGCGGTAGAGGCACAGGCCGGCGGTGGTGAACGGTTCGCCGAGCTCGCCGGCGTAGGTGTCGTTGAGCCGCCGGCGCATCTGTTTGAGTCGCGGGTGCGGGGCGGGCTCGTCGACGAGGTTGTGGAAGCTGACCAGCCGCGGCACATCGAGCACGCGCTCGTACATCTGCCTGCGCTCGGCGCGCCACGGGATGCCGTCGTGGAGTTCGTCGAACAGCCCGTCGGCGTCCGCGAGCCAGCCGGAGCGCACCTCGACCCACGCGCCGTTGCCGAGGTCGCGACGTTCGGCGTGTTCAAACAGAGAGCTTTGTAGAGCCAGCTCCATGACCGGGAGTCTATCGCACAGGCGTTCGATTTCTACAAGCGCACGGCGCCGGGTCCCTGGTCGGCGAGCACGTCGCCGGGGTTGGACAGCGCGCAGGTTTTCAGGCTCAGGCAGCCGCAGCCGATGCACCCCGTCAGGTTGTCGCGCAGGCGCTGGAGATGGAGGATGCGGTCGTCGAGATCCTGGCGCCAGCCGGCCGAAAGTCGGGCCCAGTCCTTGCTGGTGGGGACGCGGTCGGTGGGCAGGGTGGCGAGGGCCTCGCGGATGCGGGCCAGCGGGATGCCGAGGCGCTGCGACATTCGGATGAACGCGACGCGCCGCAGCGTTTCGCGGGCGTAGCGGCGCTGGTTGCCGCCGGTGCGCTGGCTGTGGATCAGGCCCTCGCGTTCGTAGAAGTGCAGCGCCGAGACGGCCACGCCGCTGCGATGCGACATCTCGCCAGGAGTGAGTTCGTGGATCAGCTCCATGACCTAAACCATAGTTGAGGTGAATGGTGGCGCTACGGTGCTAGATGTGACAGATGTTGCGCTGGGCTGCGACTCCGAGGTGGGCAGGCTGCGTGCGGTAATCCTGCATCGCCCCGGATCCGAATTGCAGCGACTCACCCCGCGCAACAACGACGCGCTGCTGTTCGACGGCCTGCCGTGGGTGTCCAAGGCGCAGGAGGAGCACGACGCGTTCACCTCGGTGTTGGAATCGCGCGCTGTCGAGGTGCTGCTGCTTGCGGATCTGTTGACAGAGGCGCTATCTCACAGTGGGGCGGCGCGCATGCACGGCATTTCGGCCGCTGTAGATTTCCGACGGCTGGGACTGCCTCTGGCGCAAGAGCTTTCGGCGTATCTGCGAACGTTGGACGCGGGGCCGCTGGCACGGGTGTTGATGGCGGGGATGACGTTCAACGAGTTGCCGTTTAGCGGTGGTGAGCTGTCGCTGGTGCGGCGCATGCATCACGGCGGGGATTTCGTGATCGAGCCGCTGCCGAACCTGTTGTTCACGCGCGACTCGTCGTTTTGGATCGGGCCGCGGGTGGCGATCACGTCGCTTGCGCTGCCGGCGCGGGTACGGGAGACGTCGCTGACCGACCTGATCTATGCACATCACCCGCGGTTCCTCGGTGTGCGGCGGGCATACGAGTCGCGGTCGGCACCCGTCGAGGGCGGCGACGTGCTGCTGTTAGCGCCGGGTGTCGTTGCGGTCGGGGTGGGGGAGCGGACCACGCCGGCGGGCGCGGAAGCGTTGGCGCGCAGCCTGTTCGACGACGACTTGGCGCACGCCGTGCTGGCGGTGCCGATCGCGCAGGAGCGCGCGCAGATGCATCTGGATACGGTGTGCACGATGGTCGACGTCGATGCGGTGGTGATGTACCCAAAGGTCGTCGACTCGTTGTCGGCGTTCACGATTCACCGCGACGGGCAGGGTGGGGTTCGGATCGACGACGCCGTGCCGTTTGTGGAGGCCGCCGCGGCGGCCATGCAGATCGAGAAGCTGCGGGTCATCGCGACGGGCTTAGACCCGGTGACGGCTGAGCGTGAGCAGTGGGACGACGGCAACAACACGCTGGCGCTGGCGCCGGGTGTGGTCGTCGCATACGAGCGCAACACGGAAACCAATGCGCGGCTTGCCGATGCGGGCATCGAGGTGTTGCCAATCGAGGCGTCCGAGTTGGGGACTGGCCGCGGTGGCCCACGCTGCATGTCCTGCCCGGCGGCCCGCGACCCGCTCTAGTTCCGCGAAAGTCTCTGCAGTCTCCATAGCGGATAGCCGCGCTCGATGACTGCTGCTCGTACGAGGTACACGATGACGTGCGGGTTGTGCACGTCGGCCGCAGGGGTCATCGTCCATCCCGCTCGGACGAGGAATTCCGGTGTGCCTGTGCCGAACTCGACTCCGACCATCGGCGCCTCGTAACCCATGGCGACGAGCGCCAGGGTGGCTCCGTCGGTAACCGTGAACTCGGTTCTCGGCGCAGGAAAGCCGGCGTCGATCAGGGCGAGGCGAACCAGGCTTTCCCTCGGCGACTGCGACCCGCCGTCCATCAGGCTGAGTGCCGGGATAGACCGGCACAGTCCTCGTGCTCCGCGATAGCGATCGACCAACGGCAGTACATCCGAAACGGTGACGCCTGTCGCCCGGGCAAGTGCGTCCAGGCGGGGACGGCAGAATCGCGCGGGGCATGCTTGGCGAGGTCTAGCGCGGTCCGCTCGGGTGTGGTGACGGGCAGGCCGGCTATCTTGACGATCTCATCGGTTTCGATGCGCTCATTTCGAACGACGATTCCTGGCGGCGGCCGGCCACAACGCCAGATCAGTTCGACATCCGCGGATTCGTCGACCCAGCGCGCGCCGTGCAGGGCGGCCGCGGCGAGGCCGGCGATCACTCCTCGGCGTCCGGACCAAAGCCACGCGCCGACGGTGCGATGCGAAAGTGACGGCGTTGCTTCCTTGGGGATATAGACGTCCGGAAAGATGGCTCGGTAATTCCAGCGCAATCGCCCACGGGAGAGCACACCGCCCACCAGCGCCTCACTGCCAATGAAGACGTCGTCCACGCGGTGATGCTGGCCAACCCTACTGACATCAGAGCTTCCTACGGTCGAGATTGCACTCAGGGTTGTGGATGGTCACGACTGCCCTGTGTGCAATCTCGGCGCTAGCACGAACTATCGCCAGCTGGGCAGCCAGATCTGCATGTTCCAGGTGCCCTGCGAGATCGGTATGCCGGTCAGAATCGGGTACAGCCACGCGAAGTTCGTAATCACCAGCGCCACATAGCAACACACCACGATCAGCCCGAGCGTTCGTCGCTCCGAGTTCTGGCCCGGCTTGTACAGGATGTCGCCGCAGATCATCGCCATCGCCAGCACCAGGAACGGCGCCATCGTCGCCGCGTAGAAGAAGTACATCTGCCGGTCGATGTCGGCGAACCACGGGAGAAAACCAGCCCCGTACCCAACGAGGATCGCACTGTAGCGCCAGTCCCGCTTGACGAACGCCCGCCACACCGACCAGCCCAGCACCGGCACCGCGATGAACCACATCGCCGGCGTGCCCACCAGCATCACGGCCTTCACGCACGACTGCGCGCCGCAGCCCGGCACATTCTGATTGTCGATCGCGTAGAGCACCGGCCGCAGCGACATCGGCCACGTCCACGGCTTGGACTCCCACGGGTGGTGGTTGCCGTCGGCGTTGGTCAGCCCGGCGTGGAACTTGTACGCCGCATACGTGTAGTGCCAGAGCGATCGCACGGCATCGGGAATGGGCAGCACGCTGTCCGGGCCGATCGAATTGCCGACCTCGTGCCGGTTCACCCCGGTCTCCGACGCGAACCACGGCGCATACGACGCGAGGTACACGCCGAATGGAATCAGCACCAGGGCATACAGCGACGGGCCAAGGTCCCGCCGGAACGCGCCGACCCACGGCCGCGGCACCCGGTACTGCCTGCGCGCGGCAATGTCGAACGCCAGCGTCATCAGGCCGAAGAACACGATGAAGTACAGCCCGGACCACTTTGTCGCACAAGCCAATCCGAGCATCACGCCGGCGCCGAACCGCCACCACCGCACACCCAACCGCGGACCCCACGGCGCCTCGCCGATGCGGCCCTCCAACAGCGCGACGTGCATCCGCTCCCGCACCTGGTCGCGGTCGACCATCAAACAGCCGAACGCCGCGACCACGAACAGCGTCAGAAACCCATCCAGCAGCGCGGTGCGCGACGCGACGAAGCTGACCCCGTCGGCGATCAACAGCAGACCCGCGATCCCGCCGACCAACGTCGACCGGCTGATCCGCCGCCCGATCCGCACGACCAGCAGCACGACAATGATGCCGCACACAGCG
>JBKOYU010000332.1:0-4141 GCA_046725575.1 Actinomycetota bacterium
TGCGAGTGCCAATCCCAACGTAGTGGTTTGACCCGAAACGTTCATCACGAAGGACAGCGCCAACACAGCCGTGACGGTGACGATCGTCCAGCGCAACTGCACGAGCGTATCAACGAAGATCCGCAATCCACGCTTCGGCGCGATCCGATACAAGGCCATCGTGATGATGCCGGAAAGGATCAGTAGCGTACCGGTCGCCTTCAGGTGATCGAGCTTGAATTTCTGTGCAGCAACCGGCTTTCCGGTGTAGTCCTCGACGTGTAGGCCAGGCCAGTGGAACGTCGTGCTGCCGATCGACGTCAGCCATTCCTTGACGGCCGGAATCTGTGCCACCGTGAACACCGCAATGATGACGAGATACGGTGCGACGGCCATCCAGATCTGTTTGGCGGGAGGCCGCGTTTCGGTCGCCGTAGCCTCCGCTTCAAGGACAACAGGGCCTCCGGCTACGTGTCCCGCCGGTGCGGCGGAAAGTACGGCATCCGTGTAATTGGGACTCGGCGAAGCGTCGGCCAGTTCGGGGCCGACGGATTCGGCCGGCCTCCAGAAGCGCAGCATCGCCAGGACCGCGACAACCGTTGCGACGGAGGCGGTGACGTCCGTGAGCTCGGCGGCAAGGTAGTTGGACGTGAGGAACTGGGCGATGCCGAATACCAGCCCCGCGACCACAGCGACAGGCCAGGTCTGCCTGACGCCGCGTTTGCCGTCGACAATCAGGACCAGCACGAGCGGGACAACGAAAGCGATGAACGGCGTTTGGCGTCCGGCCATCGATGACAGGTCGGCCATCGGCAACCCTGTGACGCCCTGCAACGCGATGATCGGCGTGGCCATCGAGCCGAACGCGACGGGGGCGGTGTTGGCAAGCAGGCAGACGATCGCCGACTTGAGCGGTTTCATACCGGCCGCAATCAACATCGCAGCCGTAATCGCCACCGGGGCACCGAATCCGGCGAGCGACTCCAATAGCGCGCCGAAGCAGAATGCGACGAGGATCGCGAGGATGCGAAGGTCGTTGGAAATCGACCGGATGGTCTGTCCGAGGACGTCGAACCACTGGGTAGCAACTGTCAGCTTGTAGACCCATAGCGCACTGATCAGGATCCACAAAATGGGTATGAGCCCGTAGAGAGCTCCGGCCGCGCCGGCACTGACCGCCTGACCCACCGGCATGTGCCAACCGACGATCGCCAACACGACCGACAGCACCAGCCCCGTCAGCGCGGCATACGGCGCCCTCCATCGGAACACGCCGAGCAGCACGAACAGCACTGCCAGCGGCAGTGCCGCACATAGCGCGGATAGGAATAGTGACCCGCCGATCGGCTCGGCGACTTGATGGAACACGTTAGATCTCCTGTGCTATTTGGGATTTACCGGTGGAGGCAACTCTTGGTGAAGAGCGCCGAGACATGGGCGGCCGAATCTCGGATGAGACTGGACGCATCCCGGGTCAGGCCCGCCAGACCCGAAGGACCGGTCGCGATCGAAAACGCTGCGGTGACACCGGCTGCGCGCGATTCGGATGCCGTCAGACCCACCGAGCCCGCGATGACGACAACCGGAACGCCTGCGGGCGCAGCGCGCAGTACGCCCTGAACGACTTTGCCGCGCAACGACTGCGCGTCAAATGAACCTTCCCCCGTCAAAATCAGATCGGCACGTTCTGCCAGGGCCGGCAGGCCCACCACGTCGGCGACCAGTTCTGCGCCGGGCACCATTTCCGCGCCGAGCAGCGGGACAAGGCAAGCGGGGATCCCACCCGCCGCACCGGTGCCCGCGCGGCCGCTCACGTCCATGCCGGTCTTCTCATCGAGCACCTTGGCCAACTGCGCGAGCCCGGCGTCGAGGGCAGCAACTTCAGCGGATGACGCGCCCTTCTGCGGTCCGAAGACCTCGGCGGCACCGTGTTTGCCGCACAACGGATTATCCACATCCGTTGCGATCCGCCACATGACTTGCCGAGCCCGCGGATGGAGCTTGGTGTCGTCAATCTCATAAATATGGGCGAGTCCACCCCCGCCGGGTTGGACTTCGTTGCCGGCGCTGTCCAAGAAGGATGCACCGAGAGCGCGGAGAATCCCCGTGCCACCGTCAGTGCTGGCCGACCCGCCGATGCACAGCAGGATTTCGTCGACCCCGCGGTCGAGGAGTTCGCGGGCGATGATGCCGGCCCCGAGGCTGTCGGCGCGGATGGGCTGCGGCGGAAGGTCGGCGACATGGGGCAGCCCGTTGGCCTCGGCCGCCTCGATGATGCCCGTGGTTCCGTCGCTGGAGAGTCCATACCGGGCTACGCGCGGTCGGCCCACGGCGTCAACGGTGTCGATCCGCTGGGGGGCGACGGCCCAGTGGGCTGTCAACGCGTCGAGAGTGCCCTCACCCCCGTCGGCGAAGGGCAGCTGGATGATCGTTGCATGGGCGCCGAGCGCGAGCGCAACGCCCTGCGCCATCGCCGCCGCGACATCGGCCGCTGGAAGGCACCCTTTGAACGAGTCCGGTACGACGAGAATGGTCGGAGCCTTTTCGAGCATGCGGGGTAGCGTAGGTCACAAATTCGGCCCGAAATACGTGTAGATCACACACAAACGGGTGCGAATATCACCCCAAAATCTGTGCAATGTGCTGGCCGCTTAGCGGCTCGATCTCGGCGTCGTCGCAGGTCGAAGGGTACGTGTCGCCAGAATCGCGAGTCGCATCGCGACGGCGTCGTCGAACCGGCGCAGGTTCAACCCGGTCAGCGCTTCGATCCTCTCCAGCCTCTGCACGAGGGTGTTCCGATGCATTCCCAGTTCGACCGATGTGTGCGAAATCGACAGGTCATTCGACAGAAAGGTGCTGGCCGTGTCGATCAGCTTCGCCGATAGGGGACCGAGGATCTGGCCCGCGATGTCCTCGGAAACGTCTGGCGGCTGGATTGCGACCGCAAGTTCTCCCTGAAGAGCGGAAAGCCGGACTTCCTCACGGTCCGGCAGCAACTCAGGCCTGGGCAGGAGCACGCGAAGCCGTTGTGCATCGAGGCTCAACTGATCGGTGGTTGCCTCGGCGCGACCGACGATAAATCGGGCGTCCACCGAACCGATTCCTCGAAGCAGAATTGCAACACTTCGGCCCGTCGACGATCCCTGCAGGATCCATACGGCGCCCCCGTACTCCGCTGCGACGACGTTCGCCATGCCGTCCAGATGCCGCAGCAGACGCGCTGCATGAGACGGCGACCACGCCTTCCCGCGATGCGTGGTGATGGCGGCGGTGATATTCCATGGCGGCCGCAGCGGTGAACCGATGTCGTGCAACATGGTCAGCAGGCGGGCTTCTGTCATGGTGCCGTTGGCCAGCCCGGACATCACGTCGCGGATTGCGGCCTCCCGCCACCGGAGATCATCGCGATGCTGTTCCTGCCGAATCAGCAGCTCGATCGTCAGCACCAAAACCTTTGCGGTGGTTTCTACTTCGCGAGGATCGCCGGTGATACCGACGACTCCGACGGCCCGATCGTCGATGTACAGCGGGATATTGACACCGGGCTTGGTGCCCGGCGATTCCTCGCCACGGTGGATCACGACGGGCCTATTCCGGCGGAGCGCTTCCTTAGCGCCGGCATGAGTAGTCCCGACCCGCGCCTTGTCGGCCGAGCCGATGATGCGCCCGCGTGCGTCCATCACGTTGACGTTGTAGGGAAGGCTGGGAATTACCTGGTCGACGACCCGCTGCGCCAGTTCGGCGGTGATGTAGGCGGCGTCCTCGTCGGGCGAGCTCTTCATTGAACCCATGCGCCGATGATAAGAGTCACCGCGCTACACCACCCGCTTTCCGCGGCGGGCGCGGGAACGCATGTCCCACAGATACATTCGATAGCCCGGGGTCTACACGTCGCGGGGATGACGAGGTCAATCACACAGCGTTCCGGAAGCTCGGCCCTGACGGCCGCCACGAGGTCGGGACAGTAGCGGGTCATCGGTCGCTCGTTGCGGCTGCCCAGCTCGACCTCGTCGCGGTCGCGGAAGGAGAGCGATCAGTGCCTTCACTGAACTTGTCAAGAATTCGTCGGACGATCCTCGATGATGATCAGGCGGCGCGCCGGACCAATGCGCCGGTGATGAGTCGAGCGAGGGTCGGTTCCAGATCTGTAGCGAAATCCAAC
>JBKOYU010000391.1:0-6433 GCA_046725575.1 Actinomycetota bacterium
GATCCACTCGGCGAACGTCTCGTTGCGCACATACAGGTTCTTGGCCATCTTGCGGTGCTGCGCGCCGAAGCCGGCCAGCACCCACACCGGTCCGTTCGTAACGGGTCCGTCGGCGGTGAACACGTTCGGGTTCTGCTTGCCATCGGCGATCGCCCGCAGGCCCTTGACGGCCTCGTCGTGGTCGTGGGCGAGAACGACGGCGCGAGAGCGGCCATGGTTGCGCCGCGACAGCGAACGCCCGATCGACTCCAGCGACGACGCCCGGCCTTCTGGGCTGTCGATCCAGTCCGCCAGCTCGGCGGCGGTGGCCTTCTTGCGTGAGGTCAGGAAGCCCGAAACAGCAAGCGGCACGACAGGAGTCGGCTGTTCTGAGGATTCGAGCTCTTCGCGCGCGACCTCGAGCAGCCGCTTGGCCTCGTCGGTCAGCCCCGGCAGTTCGGGCTCTTCCTCGTCGTCGTGGATGAACTCGCCGTACTCGTCCATCCGGACGCCCCCGACATACACGGCGTCGGCCTCGGACTTGGCCGGCTTTTCGGGTTCGGGCTCCGGTTCCGGTTCGGGCTCAACCAGATCCGACGGCAGCACCTCACGCAGCACCAGGTGTGCGTTGGCGCCGCCGAAGCCGAAGCCGGAGACACCGGTGATGGCGTGGCCGCTGTAGCGGGGCCAATCGGTGACGGTGTCGGCCACCTTCAGCCGCACGGCCTCGAAGTCGATGTACGGGTTGGGTCCGGCGTAGTTGATCGATGGCGGCAGCTTGTCGTTGCGCAGCGCCAGCACCATCTTGGCCAGGCTGGCCGCGCCCGCCGCCGACTCCAGGTGTCCCACATTGGATTTCACCGCGCCCAGCAGGACGGGTTTGTCGGCGGGACGGCCCCTGCCGACGACACGGCCCAGCGCGTCGGCCTCGATCGGGTCACCCAGAATGGTGCCGGTGCCGTGCGCCTCGATGTAGTCGACGTCGCGCGGATTGATGCCGGCGTCCTTGTACGCCTTGCGCAGCACCTCGGCCTGCGCGTCGGGATTGGGCGCCAACAAGCCGTTCGATCGGCCGTCGTGGTTGATCGCGGATCCCGCGATTACCGCGAGGATCTCGTCGCCGTCGCGCCGGGCGTCGGCGACCCGCTTGAGCACCAGCATGCCGCCGCCCTCGGAGCGGGCGTAGCCGTCGGCGTCCTGTGAGAACGACTTGATCCGGCCGTCCGACGCTAGCACGCCGCCGACTTCGTCGAATCCGACCGTGACCAACGGGGTGATCAGCGCGTTCACGCCGCCGACGAGGGCGACGTCGGCTTCGCGCGCCCGCAGTGCCTGCACGCCATGGTGCGCGGCGACCAGCGAGCTCGAGCATGCGGTGTCGATGGCCACCGACGGCCCACGGAAGTCGTAGAAGTAGGACACCCGGTTGGCGATGATCGAACTCGCGGTGCCGGTGATCGCGTACGGGTGGGCGACCGAAGGGTCGGACATCGCCAGGAAGCTGTAGTCGTTCAGAGAGCTGCCGATGTAGACGGCGACGCTCTCACCGCGCAGGCTCGACGCCGGGATGCGGGCGTGTTCCAGGGCCTCCCAGGTCAATTCGAGCGCCATCCGCTGCTGCGGATCGATGTTGTCGGCCTCCATCTTCGACAGCGCGAAGAACTCGGCGTCAAAACCCTTGATGTCCGACAGGTAGCCGCCGCGGGTGCGGGCCTTGCCCACCCGCTCGGCGATGCGCGGCTCGTCGAGGAACTCCTGCCAGCGCCCCTCCGGCAGATCGGTGATCGCGTCGCGGCCCTCGAGCAGCGCCTGCCACGTCTCGTCCGGCGTGTTCATGTCGCCGGGGAAACGGGTGGCGATGCCCACGATCGCGATGTCGTCGACCTCGCGCTCACGCGACCAGTCCTCGCCGCTGTCGGACATGTCGACCTCGGGCTCGCCCTCGACGATGACGGTGGCCAGCGACTCGATGGTCGGATGGCGGAACGCGACCGTCGCGGTCAGCGTCACACCGGTGAGATCCTCGATGTCGCTTGCCATCGCCACAGCGTCACGTGACGACAGGCCCAGCTCGACCATCGGCGTGGAGTCATTGATCGCGTCGGCGGACTGCCCGGTGGCGTTGGCGATCCAGTTGCGCAGCCACTCGCGCATCTCCGCGACCGTCATGTCGGTGCGCGGAGGGGTCACCGACTTCTCCGGCGCGAGCTGGATCTCGTCGGCGGGCTGGGAATTGTCTTGTGGTTCAGCCATGTTCAGGTCACCTCCGGATCGGCGGCGCGCCCGTCGTCCGCTGATCTCGTTTCGATTTCGGTCAGCGTCAGTCGGTTTCGTCGGGGAATGCGTTGGCCACCTTGCCGCTGCGCAGGCTGCCATCCAGATACGCACTGCGGCAGGCACGCCGGCCGATCTTGCCGCTGGAGGTCCGCGGGATCGCGCCCGCAGCGGTCAGCAGCACGTCGCGCACGGTGACGCCGTGGCGCACCGCGATCGCGGCGCGGATGTCATCGGCGATCGGTCCCATGTCGAGCTTGTGCGCACCAGGCGCGCGTTCGCCGACTATGACGAGCTGTTCGGAGGTGTCCTCCGGGTCGCGCTTCAGACCGGAGTGCGTATTCTCGAACACCTCGTCGGGTAGCTGGTTGGCGGGTACCGAGAACGCCGCGACGAACCCGGTGCGCAGCGCCTTGGTCGACTCCTGCGCCGAGTACTCGAGGTCCTGCGGATAGTGGTTGCGGCCGTCGATGATCACCAGATCCTTGGTGCGGCCGGTGATGTAGAGCTCGCCGTCGTGGTAGGCGCCAAGGTCACCGGTGCGTACCCACGTCGCGTCGTCGGTCGCGCCCTCGGCGTGCGACGGGTTGGTCCGCGACTTCAGGATGTTTTGAAAGGTTTCGCGCGTGGCGTCCTCTTTCCCCCAGTAGCCGGTGCCCATGTTCTGGCCGCTGATCCAGATCTCGCCGATCTGCCCGTCGGGAAGTTCGGTGGCGGTGTCGTCGTCGACGACGACGGCCCACTCCGCGACGCCGACCTTGCCCGCGCCCGCCTGCGCGACGGCCTTCGGCGAGTCGTCGGGCACCTCGACGAAGCGATGGTTGTTCAGCTCGTCGCGGTCGACGTGGACGATCCTGGGCTCGGCGTCCATCGGCGTGGTGGACACGAACAGCGTCGCCTCGGCCAGGCCGTAGGACGGCTTGATGGCCTTCGGCTGGAAGCCGTACGGGCCGAACGCCTCGTTGAACCTGCGCACGGTGGCGGCCGAGATGGGCTCACTGCCGTTGAGGATGCACTTCACGTTCGACAGGTCCATCGGCGGCTCGCCGTCCTTGGGCACACCGCGCGCCGCGGCATGGTCGAACGCGAAGTTCGGGGCCACCGAGATGGTGCCGCCGGTGTCGCCTTCCTTGCGGGCGAGTTCGCGGATCCAACGGCCAGGGCGCCGAACGAACGCTGCTGGCGTCATGAAGGTCACGTAGTGACCGATCATCGGCGACAACAGAACAGTGATCAGGCCCATGTCATGGAAGAACGGCAGCCACGAGACACCGCGGTCGCCTTCCTCACCATCCAGGGCTTCGATCACCTGCACCACGTTCGTCGCCAGGTTCAAATAGGTGATCTGCACGCCGGTGGGGATGCGGGTCGAACCCGAGGTGTACTGCAGGTAGGCGATGGTCTCCCGATCGATTTCGACGGGCTGCCACGTCGCTCCGACGTCGTTCGGTACCGCGTCGACGGCGATGACACGCGGACGCTCCTTGGCCGGGCGGCTGCGGAAGAACTTCCGGACCCCCTCGGCCGCCTCGGTGGTGGTGAGGATCGCTGAGGGGTGGCAGTCGTCGAGGACGGCGTGCAGGCGGCCGACGTGGCCGGGCTCGTTCGGGTCGAACAGCGGAACCGCGATGCGGCCTGAATATAAGGTGCCAAAGAATGCGACGAGGTACTCCAGGTTCTGCGGGCACAGGATCGCGACGCGGTCACCGGGTTGGGTGACCTGCTGCAGGCGGGCGCCGACGGCGCGATTGCGGGCACCGAAGTCGGCCCAGTTCAGGTCGCGCTCGACGCCGTCGCGCTCGGTCGAGAAGTCGATGAATCGGTAGGCGAGTTTGTCTCCACGCACCTTCGCCCATCGTTCGACGTGACGGACCAGGTTGCCGTTGTCGGGAAACTGGATCAGTCCGTCCTTGACGAACGGGTTATGGAAGGCCATCGCACTCTCCTGTCAAAGCCACGCTCATCGCGAAGCCGCTTCAGCTTTTGCCGGCGGGACGCCGCAGTCACCAAACCGCGCGAACCAAACCCCGCAGATCCTACCGGGGAGTAGGCGATCACCGCCTTTTAGGGCTCTGACCTGCGAGTTCAGGCCAACCGTCGGCCACCACTCTTAGTTTTTTCTTAATGTTAGGCGACTGGTTGTCGCACGCCAAATCAGTCCGGTCACATGTCAGCCATGTTTTGGGTGCGGAGCGTTATCGATCACGTTCTGCGCCCAGCCCAGTGTCCACTGTGTCGAGGGTGCACCGGCCAAATTCCAGAAGTCGGGCGTGGCGTACAAGGCGTGGACCGGCTGGCCAGCGCCGCCACTGAGCACCTCGAGAGTCCTGGGCAGCTGGGTGATGTTGAACGCGGACTCCGGCGCGGCGCAGATCAGGTCGCCCGGTGCGCAGATCTCGTTGGTGCGGTCGTTCAGCATGCCGAACCCGCCCGGGCGCGGGCCTGTCATCGTCAGCCCCAGCGCCGACAGCGTCGGCACCTCCTGCAGCGTGATCTCCGCGCCCTGCCCGTCCGGATTGGGGCCGATGTCCTGGCCGACGTTGTCCTGCCGTCGGCCGTCGGCGATCAACGTCACACCGAGGACGAGGTCTTCGTCGACCGGTCCGCGCCCGTTGCCGATGTCGCTGGCCATGTCGCCTGCGATCACCGCACCTTGCGAGAAGCCAACGAGCACATAACTTGTCAGCGGACAGCGGTTGTTCATGTCCGTCATCGCCTTGACGGCGTTGCGGGTGCCCTCCGCGCGGCTGTCGTTGTACGACACCTGCTTATCGGCGGACAGCGGATTGTGGAACTGCGCGGTGTACGGGACGGTGTAGATCTCCAGTCGGTCGTTGCCGAACTGGGCCCGGATCGGGTTGGTCACCTTCAGCAGCAACGCAATCGGGAACTGCGTCGGGTTGTACGGGTCGTCGGTCGGTGAGGACTCCCAGGTGCCCGGGATCGAGATCAGCTGCACGTCGGGGCAGCTCGCGTCCTGAAACTCCGGGCGCGGCTTCTTGCCCGTCGTCGGCGGCACGGCGGTCGGAGGCACCGCGGTGGGAGGCAGAGCGGTCTGCGGGGTTTCCGGCCGTCGCAGCACGACGATCACGATCGCAACGATCAACACGACGACGAGGGCCATCGCCCCGGCTGCGATGAGCGCGAGTATGCGGTGGCGTTTCCGCCGATTGGTCTTTGGCATAGAAGTTTCCTGCTCCTCGCGTGCGCGGTTCTACCGCTAGCAGAGTTTGTCGGTTGCGATGCGAATGTAGTCAGCTGTCGCCGAGTTGACCTCATCGGCAGGCGGCGCCATAGAGCTCATCTGGGTGTTGCGTACGTCGCTGCGCACCAACGGCAGCACGAAGTCCCACACGCCCTGATCGCTCTGCTTGGCGGCACGCGCCTGACACACATACGACCCGATGCTCAGCGCCAGCAGATCACTCGACGGCTTCACCCCGGCGGCTCTCAGCATGTCGAGGTAGGCGCGCTGCTGCCCGGTCACGATAAGCGTGTTGGAGTCGCCGTTCGGTTGTGGCGGCCCCGGTGGTTGCGCCCCGGCCTGTCCGTATGCGGGTGCGGTCTCGGATGTCGGCAATCCGACGGTGGCCATCATTTTGTCGGCGATGGAACATCCGGTCAGCAGGGCGGCGGACGAAACGACCAACAACGAGGTTGCCGACCACTTTGCTAAACGGGTCGGTCGTCGTTCCGTGGGCTGCACTCCTCCAAGGTACCGGCTGTCCCAGCGCGGACCCGGTGACCGAAACCGTGCCTACTTGATGGTGGTGACGAGTTCGCCCGACATCGCCGCCAGCTGCCCCGACCAGCTGCCCCAGTCGTGGTTGCCGTCAGTGGGGAAGTCGAAGTGCCCGTTGTGGCCGCCAACCCCGCGGTAGTGCTGATAGAACGTCCGGTTGCTGCCCTGGGCCTGGTCGCAGTAGCCGATCATCGCGGCCGGATCGCTGCAACCCAGATTCGACGAGCTCCACACCCACAGCCGGGTGTTGTTGTCGGCCAGCAGTTGCACATGCACGTCGGGGTCGTGCCACTTCCACCGGCCGAGCTGTGGCAATCCCCACATGTTGCGGATGTCCACGCCGCCGTACTGCGCCAGCCCGGCCGTGATCGCGCCATTCACGGTGGTGTTGGACGGGGTGAGGAAGCCCGACAGCGAGCCGGCGTACCGGTAGCGGTC
>JBKOYU010000807.1:0-2255 GCA_046725575.1 Actinomycetota bacterium
AGTCGATCCATGCCATCTGCGAGGAGTACCGGGCGGCGGCGACTATCGACGACCACGCGAGGCGGGAGATCTCATGCTCCAGCTTCACGTGGAACGCAATCTCAGACGCGTGGACCTGAACCTGCTTGTCGCGTTCGACGTACTGATGACGGAGCGCAGCGTTACCCGGGCTGCGAGACGGCTATCCATCGGGGCAGTCATCGATGAGTGCGACCTTGGCAAGGCTGCGCAAGCTGTTCAACGACCCCGTCCTAGATACGCCAAGGCAGGGGCCTAATACCTACGCCGCTCGCCGAGTCGCTGGCCACACCGGTGCGCGAGCTGTTGACCGCGTGGAGACGCGAGATCGCGAACGACTACCTCACCCGCGGCCCTACTCCTCGGCGGCGTCGGACGGATGGTCATCTGCGATAGACGATCCAGCCCTGGTAGCTCGGACCATCTTGGCGGTCACCGGCGCTAGCGTCTAGACCTGGCCAGCTGCAGCAGCGTCCGGCCCGGAACTATATGGAATACGTTGTGCTGCAGTGCAACTCGCATCACTTCGCGCATGATAGTTGATATTATGTCAGGCTGAGATCCGGCAGATGTTCTAATGCACCACCGCTGCAATCAATTTGGTGGTGCTGCCCGATTCCTCTCTCTTCGGGCCACTGTGCTTGAGCAAACGTGCCGACGTGCGCTACTCCTCAGAGCGCGATTTGAGCCAGTCCCGCACGCCGGGTACAGGACCGACTGATTTCGACCTCGCGTAGCAGCAGCCGCCGGACCGAATCCATCCCGCACAGCACCGTTTCGTCGCGGACTGCCCCAATCGCACAAAGCCGATACGTACGGTGACGTTTCTAGCGGTTGCAGTTTGGCCCCAATCATGCTGTCCGCCAACAGCTTCGACACCATACCATGGATAATCTCTATGTACCCGCAGGATCGGCTGGAGATGTGGTCTTGAAGTGTTGGGTATGGATGCTGCGTCTGACCCACGGACGCGTCGTATTCTCCGCGAGACTCCGGACGGATCAGCGGCAACCTCAAACGCCCACGCCGCTACGACCGCCGACTGCTTGGCGTCTTCTACCTGGCCGCCAACAATAGCATCAAGACATTCCCCGAATCACGAAACTCTCACGACCGCAAGCGCTCTGAGGGCAAACGCCATTCACAGGCGGTCCTGTGCCTGGCACGGCGGCGCCTCAACGTCCTGTGGGCTATGCAACGAGACAACACCAGCTACCAACCCGTAATGCCCAGCGCCGCTTGACAATCTCACTGAGACTCACAGTGACGGTTTATGGCGACTCAGGATCTCCGGTACGCGTGGGCTCGCCCGGCCTGCGGCCACGGGCGCGTAGGGGCCGGCCTACCGGTGGAGGACAATGCGATCATGAGTAAGGCGACCGTGGTGCCTGAAGCTGGAATCGCAAACTGGACCGGACACGGAACTACGCGCCGTGTCGATTCACTGCCCGAGTTCTTCGACGTACTCATGGTCGGTCGGCCGACCAACTCACCGCGATGGCTGGAATTGACTGAACCTGGGGAACCTTTGGCATCCCGACATTCCCCGTCCGCGGTCCTCTTGATAGACCGTGCGATAACCAACCCAAGGCGGCCCGGTGAGGCCTGCCTACAATCCCACGCTGACGGTCGGTTACATCAATAGACAGCAACTCTGGCTATTCGCCTAGGCCGAAATCCATTGTGCAACAACAGGTGTGAGCCGATTACTTATCTCAAGTCAACTGCCTACCATACACTCTCCCCACATGTTTCGTGGATGCACATCAGTGTCCGGTCTAGTGCATTTGGCAGTTTTCGCAATCAAACTGACACTCGACGGATTGGACGCCAATTCTTAGATGCGGTGCGCGCCCGCAATTCGTTGGCGCCAGGGTCACCGACATCGGTACCACGGGCCGCCGAGCCCCGTCAGCTACCGCCGATGCTCGGCGACCTGCCCCATTCGGATTATCGCTTCGGTGAGAACCGCCTGGGACGTCGCGAAGTTCAAGCGCACGTGCCCGGCACCGCCCGTTCCGAAGACGTGCCCGGAGCTGAGCGCCACCCGCGCATGGTCGAGGAATGCGCGAGCGGGACCGGACAGGTCGGACACCACGGGCAGACCTGCGGTCACGTCGTCGTCGAATCCGAGTGCGCGGCAATCCAGCCAGGCAAGGTAGGTGCCCTGCGGAGGCGTGAACGACACCTCCGGAAGGTACTCGGCGACGAGTTCTCCGAGCAGGGTTCGGTTCGCG
>JBKOYU010000897.1:0-10325 GCA_046725575.1 Actinomycetota bacterium
GAACCGACCAGCGTGACAACGGAGAAGCTCAGCACCAGACCGGCGATCACGCGATACGGGCGCAGCGTCTCCGACAGCGGTGGCTTGGTCTTGACCGCGCCGTCCTCGCGGGCGCTTTGTGTGCCGGAGAAGAAGATCACCGGCAGGACGGGAAGGATGCACGGCGAAATGCCGGTGATCAAGCCACCGAGAAAGCCGATCAGGATGAGTGTGAACATGTCCGCTCTTTCGTTGCGCGAGCAGACGCAGAAGGCCACAGATCCGGGTCGGATCGTGCGCTTCTGCGTCTGCTCGCGGTAGAAGGGTGACCTAGTTGGCCGGGGGCATCAGGACCGTGTCGATCAGGTACACGGTGGCGTTGGCGGTACGGACTCCGCCGCACACGACGCCGGCGTTGTTGACCTTCAGGTTGTTGCCCATGCCGGTCACGGTGACCTCACCGCCCTGCACGGTCTTGTGCGTGCCGGTGACCTGAGCGGGGATGGCCTGTCCCGGTACCACGTGATAGGTCAGGATGCTGCTCAGCAGGTTCGAATCCGTCTTCAGCTTGTCGATGGTGGCCGGATCGATCTTCGCGAACGCGGCGTCGGTAGGCGCGAACACCGTGAACTCGCTGCCGTTGAGGGTGTCGACGAGGTTCACATTCGGGTTGAGCTTGCCCGACACCGCGGCGGTCAGCGTGGTCAGCAGCGGGTTGTTCGACGCCGCCACCGCCACCGGATCCTGCGCCATGCCGGTCACCGACCCCGGGCCGGTGGGATTCTGCGCCGCATAATCCGCGCAGCCGGGCCCGACCAGGTTGGCCCCGGGATCCACCGGCTGGTCCATGGGCTTCGGCGCGGCGCTGCTGGCCGCCATCGTGGAACTGGCGGGCGGCGGTGCGGCCGATGTGGAGGCGTCGTTCGAACACGCCGACAGACCCAGGACCGCGATCGCGGCCAGGCCTGCCACCGAGATTGCTTGACGGTGAATAACTTTCATGGCGCTCTTGCTCCCTTGTCGTGACGGGCTTGCTACCCGCCCTCTGCACTGACACCGGGGATTCGGCGTGAGGCCCGTCACGGATGGACGCGGATCGACGGCGTCACATTTGCGTCACTTTTTCCGCTGGCACCACGGCGCGGCACAATAGGTCGGTGAGCAGAACCCGAGTGCTGATACTCGGCAGCACCGGCTCGATCGGCACCCAGGCGCTGGACGTCATCGCCGCCAACCCCGACCGCTTCGAGGTCGTCGGCCTGGCGGCCGGCGGCGGCAATCCCGGCCTGCTGGCCCAACAGCGCGCTGCGACAGGTGTGACGACCATCGCCGTCGCCGACGACGCCGCGGCCGCCCAGGTCGGCGACGTCACCTACGCCGGGCCAGACGCCGTCACACAGCTCGTCGAGAACACCGAGGCAGACGTGGTGCTCAACGCGCTGGTAGGCGCGCTGGGGCTCAAGCCCACGCTGGCGGCGCTCGCCACCGGCGCCCGGCTCGCCCTGGCGAACAAGGAATCGCTGGTCGCGGGCGGCCCGCTGGTGCTCAAGGCAGCCAAGCCGGGCCAGCTCGTGCCCGTCGACTCCGAGCACTCCGCGATGGCGCAGTGCCTGCGCGGCGGCACGCCCGACGAGGTAGCCAAGATCGTGCTGACCGCGTCGGGTGGGCCGTTCCGCGGCTGGTCGGCCGAGCGGCTCGAGGACGTCACCCCGGAGCAGGCCGGAGCGCATCCCACCTGGTCCATGGGCCCGATGAACACGCTGAACTCGGCGTCGCTGGTCAACAAGGGTCTGGAGCTGATCGAAACCCATCTGTTGTTCGGCGTCCCGTACGGCCGCATCGAGGTCGTCGTTCACCCGCAGTCGATCGTGCACTCGATGGTGACGTTCACCGATGGCTCGACCCTGGCCCAGGCCAGCCCACCGGACATGAAGCTGCCCATCGCGCTGGCGCTGGGCTGGCCGTCCCGGGTTCCCCAAGCGGCCCTGGCCTGCGACTTCTCCACGGCCTCGACCTGGGAGTTCGAGCCACTCGACGCCGAGGTGTTCCCGGCGGTCGAGCTGGCCCGCGCGGCCGGCAGAAAGGGCGGCTGCTTGACCGCGGTCTACAACGCCGCCAACGAAGAAGCCGCGGCGGCCTTCCTTGCGGGCCGCATCCGCTTCCCGGCGATCGTGCGAACGATTGCCGAGGTCCTGCGCGGTGCCGACCAGTGGGCCGCCGAACCCGCTACCGTGGAAGACGTACTTGATGCGCAACACTGGGCCCGCGACCGGGCAAAGGGCGCAGTTTCCCGGGAGGTCGTCACCACCAAATGATGATGTGGATCATCGGCGTCGCGCTTTTCGCGCTCTTCATCTTGGTGTCGGTGGCGCTGCACGAATGCGGGCACATGTGGGCGGCGCGCGCGACCGGGATGAAGGTGCGCCGCTACTTCGTCGGCTTCGGCCCAACGCTGTGGTCGACGCGTCGGCCCAACAAGCTCGGCTACACCGAATACGGCGTCAAGGCGGTCCCGCTCGGTGGCTTCTGCGATATCGCAGGCATGACCGCGATCGACGAGATCGCGCCCGAGGACCAGCCCTACGCGATGTACCGGCAGAAAACCTGGAAGCGCGCGCTGGTGCTGTTCGCCGGGCCGGCCATGAACTTCGTCATCGGTCTGGTGCTGATCTACGGGATGGCGCTGATCTGGGGGCTTCCGAACCTGCATCCGCAACCCGCCGCCTACGTCAGCGAAACCTCTTGTGTCGCACCGCAACTCAGCAAAGACCAGATGGGTCAGTGCACGGGGGTCGGACCGGCGGCGGCCGCGGGCATCAAGTCCGGCGACATCATCGTCAAGGTCGGCGACAAGGACGTGCACAACCCCGACGAGATGGTCGCCGCGGTGCGCGCGCTTACCGGGCCGACGCAGTTCGTCGTCGAGCGTGACGGAACCCGGTTCACCACCATGGTCGACGTCACCCGGACGCAGCGCTGGACCTCCGACACAGCCCAGGCTCCGTCCAACGTCTCCGCCGTTGGCATCTCTGCCGCCGAGTTCGGGCCCGTCAAGTACGAGCAGTTCAGCCCGGTGACGGCCGTACCGGGCACTGTCGTGTTCACCGGTGACCTCACCGTCGAACTGGGCAAGTCGCTGGCGAAGATCCCGACCAAGATCGGCGCGCTGGTGCACTCCATCGGCGGCGGCCAACGCGACCCCGAGACACCGATCAGCGTCGTGGGTGCGTCGATCATCGGCGGCGACGCGTTCGAGCACGGATATTTCATGGCGTTCTGGTTCTTCCTGGCCCAGCTGAACTTCGTGCTCGGCGCGATCAACCTGGTACCGCTGCTGCCGTTCGACGGCGGTCACATCGCGATTGCGTGGTTCGAGAAGATCCGCAATATGATCCGGAAGGCGCGCCACATCGATGCCGCGCCGCCCGTGAACTACCTCAAGCTCATGCCAGCCACCTACGTCATCTTGGTCGTGGTGATCGGCTATATGGCGCTCACGGTGACCGCTGACTTCGTCAACCCGATCAGACCTTTCCAATAGGAGACCCGATGGCCACCGGCCACGAAATTGGTTTAGGCATGCCGGCACCGCCCGCTCCCACGCTGGCTCCTCGACGCAAGACGCGTCAGCTGATGGTCGGCAACGTCGGCGTCGGCAGCGACCATCCCGTCGCGGTGCAGTCTATGACGACCACCAAGACACATGACGTCAACGCGACGCTGCAGCAGATCGCCGAGCTGACCGCGACCGGCTGCGACATCGTCCGGGTGGCGTGCCCGCGGCAGGAGGACGCCGACGCGCTGCCCGAGATCGCCAAGCACAGCCAGATCCCGGTGATCGCCGACATCCACTTCCAGCCCAAGTACATCTTCGCCGCGATCGACGCCGGCTGCGCCGCGGTGCGCGTAAACCCCGGCAACATCAAGGAATTCGACGGCCGGGTCGCCGAGGTGGCCAAGGCGGCCGGTGCGGTAGGCATCCCGATCCGCATCGGCGTCAACGCCGGATCACTCGACAAGCGGTTCATGGCCAAGTACGGCAAGGCCACCCCGGAGGCATTGGTGGAAAGTGCGCTGTGGGAGGCGTCGCTGTTCGAGGAGCACGGCTTCGGCGACATCAAGATCAGCGTCAAGCACAACGATCCGGTGGTCATGGTCGCGGCCTACGAGCAGTTGGCCGCCCAGTGCGACTACCCGCTGCACCTCGGCGTCACCGAGGCCGGTCCCGCATTCCAGGGCACCATCAAGTCCGCGGTCGCCTTTGGTGCCTTGCTGAGCAAGGGGATCGGCGACACCATCCGGGTGTCGCTGTCTGCGCCGCCGATCGAAGAGGTCAAGGTCGGCAACCAGATCCTGGAGTCGCTGAACCTGCGGCCACGTGGACTCGAGATCGTGTCGTGCCCGTCGTGCGGCCGCGCGCAGGTCGACGTCTACACGCTGGCCAATGCGGTCACCGCTGGACTCGATGGGCTCGACTTCCCACTGCGCGTCGCGGTGATGGGTTGCGTCGTCAACGGTCCCGGTGAGGCGCGCGAAGCCGATCTCGGTGTCGCGTCCGGAAACGGCAAGGGGCAGATCTTCGTCAAGGGCGAGGTGATCAAGACCGTGCCCGAGGCGCAAATCGTAGAGACATTGATCGAAGAGGCAATGCGAATCGCCGAAGAACGTGGTGACGAGGCAAGTGCGAGCGGTTCACCCGTTGTGACCGTAAGCTAGGCATGACCCCTGTGAGCAGGGTCACCGATCGCTGGGCTCCCGCAGAAAGACCGTCCATGTCGGCTCCGCCGCTTTTTCGCCTCGCCGACGAGCGACGGGTGTCGGTGGTCCGTGACGCCGCGGCGGTTCGCCAGGTGCTCGACGAGGATCCCGTCGGTTCCTGCATGGTGGCTTCGCGGGTCGCCGAGCACGGCATCGAGCCGTCGGCGATCGGCGGTGAGCTGTGGACGCGGCGGCGGGCCAGCGAATCGCTGTGCTACGCGGGCGCGAACCTGATTCCACTGCGCGGCGACCTCAACGATCTAAACGCGTTCGCGGACAAGGCGATGAGCACCGCGCGGCGGTGTTCGTCGCTGGTGGGGCGCGCCGAATTCGTGATGCCGATGTGGCGGCGCCTCGAACACGCCTGGGGCCCGGCGCGCGATGTGCGCGAGCATCAGCCGCTGATGGCGCTCTGCACAGCGCCGCAATCCCCGATGGACCCGACCGTGCGCCCCGTTCGCGTCGACGAACTCGATGCCTACCTGGTGGCGGCCATCGACATGTTCATCGGCGAGGTCGGCGTCGATCCGCGCATCGGCGACGGCGGACGCGGCTACCGGCGGCGGGTCGCAGGGCTGATTGCGGCAGGCCGCGCGTGGGCCCGCTTCGAGCGCGGCCAGGTGGTCTTCAAGGCCGAGGTCGGATCACAGTCGCCGTCGGTCGGGCAGATCCAGGGCGTGTGGGTGCATCCCGACTGGCGCGGCCGCGGGCTGGGCACCGCGGGCACCGCGACGCTGGCGTCTGCCGTGGTGCGCAGCGGCCGCATCGCAAGCCTGTACGTCAACGACTTCAACATCGTCGCCCGTGCCACCTATGCGCGCATCGGATTCAAACAGGTCGGCACATTCGCGACCGTCCTTCTGGACTAACCTCTCGCTGTATGACGGAGCAGGACCACAGAGTCGAGCGCAGGGAGATTGCCCGCGCGATGGTGCGGGCCCTCGAACGCCGGCATGAACTGCTCGATGCTGTCGTCGAATCAGAGGATTACGACGCCGCGATCGAGGCGATCGCCAGCCTGATCGGCACGTCGCTGGTCGCCGCCGAAGCGGTGCTCCGGTTGTCGTTCGACCGGCTCACCAGGGTCTCGCGGGACAGGATCGCCGCAGAACTCGAGGATCTGAACAGCCAGCTGAGTTTCATGGCCGAGCAGCCCGTGAGCACGGGTCAAAACCTGGTGCTGCGGCCGTTCGCGGCGGACAAGGACCGCGACATCTTCGCCGCCCGCACCGACGACGTGCGCGCGGCGGGCGACGGCTCCGGTGCGCCCGCCGGTGACCTCGATGACGAGATCCGCGCTGCGGTGAGCCGAGTCGACGCCGAAGAGGCGGCGTGGTTGGTGGCCATGGACGGAGCGGAAAAGATCGGAATGGTGTTCGGCGAGCTGGCCGGCGGCGAGGTCAACGTCCGGATCTGGATTCATCCCGCCTACCGCAAGCGGGGCTACGGCACGGCCGCGCTGCGCAAGTCACGCTCGGAAATGGCTGCGTACTTCCCGGCGGTGCCGTTGGTGGTCCGCGCGCCGGCCGCCGGGCCCTAGTTTTCCTAGCGCAATAGTCACGGTTGGATCTCGGTGCGCCTCCGCGGGATTCGCGCTCGGATTTCTTAACATCAGCCTCAATGGCAACATGGATCTCAACAGCATCACGTGCGGCAGCCAGTCTGCTGACGGTCGTTGCGGTGGTCGTGACGCTCAATGCGTGCACCCCGAAACCGAACGGACCCGAACCGACCGCCGAGAAGTTCTTCGCCGCGCTGGCCACCGGTGACACCGCGGCCGCCGCCGAGCTCAGCGACAAGCCCGCCGACGCCAGGGCCGCCCTCAACGAGGCGTGGGCGGGTCTGCAGGCCGTCCGGTTGGACGCGCAGATCCTTGGTTCGAAGTACGCCGGGGACACGGGCAGCATCACCTACCGCTACACGTGGCACCTGCCGAAGAACCGGACTTGGACCTACGACGGGCAACTGAACATGGTCCGCGACGAGGGCCGGTGGGAGGTCCGGTGGAGCGCGACGGGGTTGCATCCGCGGCTCGGCGAGCACCAGACCTTCGCGCTGCGCGCCGACCCGCCGCGGCGGGCTTCAGTCAACGAGCGCGGGGGCACCGATGTGCTGGTGCCCGGCAATCTGTACCACTACGCGCTGGACGCGAAGTCGGCTGAGAGCGCGTTGATGCCGACCGCTCGGGCCGTCGTTGACGCGCTGCGGCCGTTCGACAACACGCTAGACCCGCAGCGACTGGCCGAGCAGGCCAGCTCGTCCAAGGACCCGTTGAGTCTGATCACGTTGCGCCAGTCCGATCACGACCGGGTGGCCGGGGCCATCGGGGCTCTGCCCGGCGTCGTGGTCACACCGCAAGCCGAGCTGCTGCCGACCGACGATTCGTTCGCACCCGAGATCGTCAGCCAGGTCAAGAACGCAGTGGTCGACGAACTCGACGGCGCGGCCGGCTGGCGCGTGGTCAGCGTCAACCAGAACGGTGTTGATGTCGACGTGCTCAATGAAGTGCCTGGCGCGCCGGCGCCGTCGGTCACCATCAGCCTGGACCGGTCCGTGCAGAACGCCGCGCAGAACGCCGTGAACACCACCGGCAAGAAGGCGATGATCGTGGTGATCAAGCCGTCGACGGGTGAGATTCTGGGCGTTGCACAGAACGCGGCGGCGGACAGCGAGGGACCGCTCGCCACCAACGGCCTGTACCCGCCCGGGTCGACGTTCAAGATCATCACCGCGGGCGCGGCCATTGACCGTGACATGGCAACACCCAACACGTTGCTCGCCTGCCCGGGCACGATGGACATCGGCCACCGCACCATCCCCAACTACGGCGGGTTCGATCTCGGCACGGTCCCGATGTCGCGGGCGTTCGCCAGTTCGTGCAACACCACTTTCGCCGAGCTTGCGAGCAGGATGCCGCCGCGCGGGCTGACGATGGCCGCCGCGCAGTACGGGATCGGCCCGGACTACCAGATCGAGGGCCTCAACACAGTGTCCGGCTCGGTGCCGCCGACGGTGAACCTGGCCGAGCGCACCGAGGACGGCTTCGGCCAGGGCAAGGTGGTGGTCAGCCCGTTCGGGATGGCGCTGGCCGCGGCGACCGTTGCTGCCGGGAAAACGCCTGTGCCGCAACTGATTGAGGGGCGGCAGACGGTCATCACCGGAGACCGCACCCCGATATCGCCGAAGATGCTCGACGGACTGCGACCGATGATGCGGCTGGTGGTCACCAACGGCACCGCCAAGGATCTGCAGGGCTCGGGTGAGGTGCGCGGCAAGACCGGTGAGGCCGAATTCGAAGGCGGTTCGCACTCGTGGTTCGCCGGGTACCGCGGCGACATGGCGTTCGCGGCGCTGATCGTCGGGGGAGGCAGCTCGGAGTACGCGGTGCGGATGCTCAAGGGCATGTTCGATCAGCTGCCGCCCGACTACTTGGCTTAACGATTTCGGGTCGCTGCCAATAGCGGCGCAAAACGATAACTCCTTCAGCAACTCGCCAGTCCGTGCGCTGTCAAGCAGTTACTCTCAGCAAATGATGGGGAGGCTGAATACGACGGGGATTGCGGCTATTTCGATCTTGGCGCAACCATATTGCTTGCGGCGCCCGCGGCGTACGCTGATCCGGCGTCGAATCCAGGGGTGGCTTACTGCCAAGACATGGCCTCGCTTGGGCACCTTGCTGACTGTGTGACCCTCGCCAGCTATGGGCGTGGGGTGTGCGTCCAGTTCGATAAGGGATACGACTGGTACACGATTCTGAAGCGGCTTGACACCATCACCTTGGATCAACAATTCTCTGCCGACATCTTGGTCGCCGCCGTCAGCGACATTTGTCCGTGGAACGAGTCGAAGAAGCCATGACGCTTTAGCGTGCATTGCAGCGGTACCGTTGGTAGCGGCATGACAGGCATCAATCATGAATCCGCGATGCGCGTCTCGGATGCGGACCGCAACGGCACGCTGCGACGGCTGCACAATGCCGTCGCGCTCGGCCTGATCGACATCGACGAGTTCGAAGAACGCTCGGCGCTGGTGTCGCAGGCCCGGCTGCACTCCGACCTTGACGCCCTCGTCTTCGACCTGCCTGGACCGGGCGCGATTGTCACCTCGGCCACCGATCGAGTGGAGCTGCGCGGAGTGCTCGGTTCACTCAAGCGCCACGGGGAATGGATCGTGCCGACGCGGCTGGCCCTGCACCGGCGGATGGGTTCCGTGGACCTCGACTTGACGCGGGCGCGGTTCGCAGGACCGATTGTGGTCATCGAGTTGGACCTGAAGTTCGGCGGGCTCGATCTAAGGCTTCCCGACGGGGCGAGCGCCTCGATTGATGACGTCGAAGTCAACGTCGGCAGCGCGCACGACCACCGCAAGGACGCGCCCGCCGAAGGCAGGCCGCACGTCATCCTCACCGGCAAGGTGGTCTGCGGAAACGTCTCGATCCGCGGTCCCCGCCGGTCATTTCGATTCGGCCGCTTCGACCGCCGTTAGCGCCGGAACAGCTGCGAACCGATCCGGACTAGCCGTTCCCACCCGGCCGGGCGGCCCACCAGCTTGCCAATCAGCGGTGTCGAGTCGAAGTACGAAACCCGTTCGGCGATAAGGCCATTGGTGAACGTGAAGCGGTCGACCGCGTCCCACGCGATCGGCTTGCCGCCGTATGTTCCGCTCAACGTGAATTCGATGAACACCTCGTGCTCGCCATGGCCGACGCGATGCACGTCGGCGTGCAGGTCCGGCACAAGGGCAAACAGCCGCTGAAACGACTCGCGGCAGGCCTGCTTGCCGCGCAACGTGCCCATCATCGGCTGGATGAGGACGATGTCGTCGCTCCACAACGCCTCATGCTTGGCCAAATCCGGAGTGCGCCACGTTTCGGCGAACCGTTCGGCGAACGCGGTGGCGAACTCCTCGTCAACCTCGTCGATGGTCATGGCCCATGAATGTAGCGACGAGGTGGAGTGCTGCTGTCACGTGACTTCGCTTGGGCGTGCGACGCGTCCTAATCTGTGGTTTGGCTGTCCGTTTCTGCGTTCAGCGCCGATTATGTTCCGCGAACGTTCCGTACCGCTCGATATTTCGACAAATTTTCGCGCGGTAAGGAACGTTCGTCGGTGGTCTGGATGTCCTTTTGCGTTCAGCGCCGATCCAGCACAGCGAAGCTCAACGTCGAACGCGCCGCCAATCGGTCGCGGCCGACATCGGTGACGTCGACGGCGGTCACAACGAGCCGCTTGCCGGCGCGCACGATCGTAGCCTCGGCCCGTGCCGGCCCGACGATGACCGGGGCAAGGAAGTGAACGTTCATGTCCGCGGTGGTCACATCTTGATCCGGTCCCACGTGGCGACCCGCCAGCCGCCCGGCGGCGATATCGATCAGGGTCGCGACCAGGCCGCCTGCAGCGCCCCGCGGATATTCGTCAGATCGGGCCGATTGTCCATCTCGATGATCAGGCGCTCGTCGGTCTCTACCACATCCCGCATGCCCATCTGACCAAGCAGATGGCCTGGTGTGACGTCCATGGGGGTCGACTCGCTTAGCATGGCTGTACGTTAGCACCGTTCTCCGTCACGGAGATTGCCATTCTCCTAGC
>JBKOYU010000588.1:0-3372 GCA_046725575.1 Actinomycetota bacterium
GTCTGAAAGCGGGTACGACGCAAGACGGCCTATCGCGAGCCCGGGCGAACGCCATTCCTGCGGCTCGGCGCATCAGCGATTGGGCGCGCGGGCCGCCGGGGAGGAAGGTTTCGTCCAGCAGCACGAGCACCAGCCGAGTGACGAAGTGGAAAATCATTGCGGTGCCGATGTATTCGACTGCATCACCGGCTCCGAAAGGCGCGGCAGGACCGCCCGGCGTCGCCGTGCCGCGGGCCAACGCGACGTCGGGTGCGATCGGGTCGGCGTCCGATAGCGTCGTATCGGCCAAAATCGCTGTGGCAGTCTTGCTTTCGCCCGCCGCATACAACATGGTGGTGTGGGCGTCGACACACCACGGGCAGCGCTGGGTAACAGCAACCGCCGCTGCGACGGCCTCTTTGCGCGCGCGAGGCACCGTTCCTGCGATCAGTATTTCGCGCAGGGTCGCCCACCAGGCGGACAGCAACTCCTCGTGCGGCGAGAGCATGCTGACCGGCTCAGGCAGTCGGCCGAACTCACGGCGGGCCTCCGCGTAGACATCGGCGACGAC
Organism: Actinomycetota bacterium; assembly: GCA_046725575.1. Taxonomy (GTDB): domain Bacteria; phylum Actinomycetota; class Actinomycetes; order Mycobacteriales; family Mycobacteriaceae; genus Mycobacterium. The sequence continues at coordinate 551 of JBKOYU010000588.1, forward strand.
ACTCTGGGCTTTGCGAGGCGCGACGGGCTGGATGTGGTTGATGAACTTCACGATTCGTTTCCCTCCTTCGTGATAGCAGCCGCTCTGCCAAGTGCCGCATCGATCGCCGTTCGGGCGCGGTCGCCGGCACGATCGTCGTCCAACAGCAAGCGAGCCCAGTTCGTCTCGAGTGAATACGCATGCAGCTCGAACGCGAGCTGTCTGGCGTCGACGTCCGCTCGAAGCTGGCCAAGGTGTTGCGCAGCTTCGACTTCCGCCGCAATAGCGTCGATCGCTGCGTGCCCGATGCCGGCGATTCGGTCACGCACCGGCCCGGGTTGGGAGTCGACATCCGCGGACGCCGCCGCGAAGAAACAGCCACCGGGAAACACATCGCGTTCCAGATACCCGACCCAGCTGTGCATCAGGGCTCTGAGCCGATCCATACCGGGCGATGCCGCCATCGCCGGTGCCACGACCTCTTCCTGGAAAACGTCGAGCGCGGCATCCGCGGTGGCCAACTGCAGTTGTTCCTTGGCCCCGAAATGCCGAAAGAGACCCGACTTACTCATCCCAAGCCGGGTGGCGAGATCGCCGATCGACAGCCCGGATAGGCCCTTGACCGAGGCGGTATCCATGGCCGCACGCAGGATCTGCTCCCGCGTCTCGCGGCCGTACTCTGCGCTAGGCACGGCTCGTCATCTCCGCTCCGAATTCGTTCACCAACGGTGCCAACCGGTCGAGCGCCGTAAGCACCTCGGTTCTGCCCGCCGACGGCAATGTCAGCGCCACCTCCGCGGCGCCTGCAGCGCGATAGTCGTCGAGGGTTCGCGGGTCGCCCGCCGAGGAGTACACGCACACCTGCGCCGTCGACGGATCGCGCCCCGCCCGCTCGAATGCGGCATGCAGCATCGGAATTGCGGGCAGCAATTCGCCGTACCCCTCGATTGGCTGCCAACCGTCGCCGTGCCGGGCGATGACGTCGAACGCGCGAACGCTCGGGCGGCAGCCGAATGTCAACAGGCGGATCTATGCGAAGTGATCCGTTAATTACGTCGGCAACGACGCGCTAGGTGTTTGCCAACGGCCCGCGGGTGATCACCGAGACGCTGGCACCGGTCAGCCCGGGTTAGGTTTCGGGGGGCGTTAGATCTCGATGACCGTCGGCACGATCATCGGCTGGCGGCGGTAGGTCTCCCCCACCCACTTGCCGACGGTGCGACGCACCGCCTGAGCGATCCGCGTCGCTTCGGTGATGTTCTCGGAGGCAAGGAACTCCAGCTCTTCCTCAACCTTGCGCGCCGCCGGCTCGAGCGCCTTGGGGTCTTCCGAGAAGCCGCGCGATTGCAGATGCGCGGGTGCGGCGGGCTTGCCGGTGCCGCGGTGCACGACCACCGTCACCGCGATGAAACCCGAAGACAGAATGAGGCGTTCACCCAGGGTCGCGTCGCCGACGTCGCCCGTGACCAGTCCGTCGACGAACATCTTGCCGACGGTCACTGCGCCAGCAATGGTCGCACGGCCCGCCACCAGATCAACGCTGACACCGTTCTCGGCGAGCGCGATGTTCTCCGCGGGCACACCGGTGCGCTCCGCCAGCGCCGCGTTCGCCCGCATCATCCGCCAAGTGCCGTGCACCGGCATCACATTGCGCGGCCGCACCGCGTTGTAGAGGAACAACAGCTCACCAGAGTAGGCGTGACCCGAAACATGCACACGCGCTTGGGCATTGGTCACGACGCGGGCGCCGATCTTGGCGAGTGCGTCGATAACCCCGTAGACCGCCTCCTCGTTGCCGGGGATCAGCGACGACGACAAGATGATCAAATCACCGGCGGTAAGCGTGATGCTGCGGTGCTCGCCGCGCGACATCCGCGACAGTGCCGACATCGGCTCACCCTGCGTACCCGTGGTGATGAGCACCACCCGTTCGGCAGGCATCATCTCGGCGGCGCTGATGTCGAGTAGGTCGGACTCGTCAACCCGCAGGTAGCCCAGCTCGCGGGCGATGCCCATGTTGCGCACCATCGAGCGGCCGACGAACGACACCCGTCGGCCCAGCGCCACCGCGGCGTCGATGATCTGTTGCACCCGATCGACATTCGAGGCGAAGCAGGCGACGATCACGCGACCCGACGCACCGCGGATCAGCCGGTGCAGCGTCGGGCCGACCTCGCTCTCCGACGGCCCCACTCCCGGGATCTCGGAATTCGTTGAGTCGCAGAGGAACAAATCAACACCGGCGTCACCCAACCGCGACATTCCTGGCAGATCGGTCGGCCGATCATCCAGTGGCAGTTGATCGAGCTTGATGTCGCCCGTGTGCAGCATGGTGCCGGCACCAGTGCGAATCGCGATCGCCAGGCAACCGGGAATCGAGTGGTTGACGTGAAAATACTCGCATTCGTACACGCCGTGCGTGGACTTCTGCCCCTCCGCGACCTCGGTGAACACCGGCTTGATCCGGTGTTCCCGGCATTTCTCCGCGACCAGCGCCAGCGTGAACTTCGAGCCGACGACGGGAATGTCGGGGCGCAGTTTGAGCAGGAACGGGATCGCGCCGATGTGGTCCTCGTGCGCGTGCGTCAGCACTAGCGCCTCCACGTCGTCGAGGCGGTCCTCGACGTGGCGCAGATCAGGCAGGATCAGGTCGACACCGGGTTCGTCGTGCGTCGGGAACAACACCCCGCAATCGACGATCAACAGGCGGCCGAGATGCTCGAAAACGGTCATGTTGCGGCCGATTTCGCTGATTCCGCCCAGCGCAGTGACCCGCAGTCCGCCAGGGGCCAGCGGCCCCGGTGGCTTGAGTTCTTCGTTCACTATCGCAGCACCGCGGCGGC
>JBKOYU010000356.1:0-1839 GCA_046725575.1 Actinomycetota bacterium
GCGGAGAGGGCGGTGAGCACATCGGCCGCTTCGACCGCGATGAGAACGGCGACTGGCGGCGCAGCGCCATCAAGCAGGTGGCCTCGGCGCGGTTCGGCGTCACCAGCCATTACCTGACCAACTGCACCGACATCCAGATCAAGATGGCCCAAGGTGCGAAACCCGGTGAGGGCGGCCAGCTTCCGGGCAACAAGGTGTACCCGTGGGTGGCCGAGGTGCGGCACTCCACGCCGGGCGTCGGGCTGATTTCCCCGCCGCCGCACCACGACATCTACTCGATCGAGGACCTGGCGCAGCTGATCCACGACCTGAAGAACGCCAACCCGCATGCCCGCGTGCACGTGAAGCTGGTCAGCGAGAACGGCGTCGGCACGGTCGCCGCGGGTGTGTCGAAGGCGCACGCCGACGTGGTGCTGATCTCGGGTCATGACGGCGGTACCGGTGCGACGCCGCTGACGTCGCAGAAGCACGCGGGTGCGCCGTGGGAGTTGGGCCTGGCGGAGACGCAGCAGACGTTGCTGCTCAACGGGTTACGCGACCGGATCGTGGTGCAGGTCGACGGTCAGCTCAAGACGGGCCGCGACGTGGTGATCGCCGCGCTGCTCGGCGCCGAGGAGTTCGGTTTCGCGACCGCGCCGCTGGTGGTCTCCGGCTGCATCATGATGCGGGTGTGTCACCTCGATACCTGCCCGGTCGGTGTGGCCACCCAGAACCCGACATTGCGGGCGCGGTTCAACGGCAAGCCCGAGTTCGTCGAGAACTTCTTCATGTTCATCGCCGAGGAAGTCCGGGAAATGATGGCCCAGTTGGGCTTCCGGACGGTCAACGAGATGGTCGGCCAGGTCGGCTCGCTGGACACCATGCAGGCCGCCGAGCATTGGAAGGCCTACAAGCTGGATCTGTCGCCAGTGCTGCATGAGCCCGAGTCGGCGTTCATGAACCAGGACCTGTACTGCAGCTCACGTCAGGACCACGGCCTGGACAAGGCGCTGGACCAGCAGCTGATCGTGATGAGCCGCGAGGCCCTCGATTCGGAGACACCGGTGCGATTCTCTACCACGATCGCCAACACCAACCGCACCGTGGGCACCATGCTCGGCCACGAGCTGACGAAAGCCTATGGCGGGCAGGGGCTTCCCGACGGCACCATCGACATCACGTTCGACGGCTCGGCGGGCAACAGCTTCGGCGCGTTCGTGCCCAGGGGCATCACGCTGCGGGTGTACGGCGACGCCAACGACTATGTCGGCAAGGGCCTGTCGGGCGGCCGCATCGTGGTGCGCCCGTCGGACAACGCGCCCGCGGACTATGTGGCCGAGGAGAACATCATCGCCGGCAACGTGATCCTGTTCGGCGCCACTAGCGGCGAGGTGTTCCTGCGCGGTGTGGTGGGCGAGCGGTTCGCGGTCCGCAACTCCGGCGCGCACGCGGTCGTCGAGGGCGTCGGTGACCACGGGTGTGAATACATGACCGGTGGCAAGGTCATCATCCTCGGGCCCACCGGCCGTAACTTCGCGGCGGGCATGTCGGGCGGCGTGGCGTATGTCTACGACCCCGCTGGCGCATTGGGCGACAACCTCAACGCGGAGATGGTCGACCTGGACGAGATGGACGACGACGATGTCGAATGGCTGCGCGGAATGATCCAGGCGCATGTCGATGCGACGGATTCGGCTGTGGGACAGCGAGTCCTGTCCGATTGGGAGAACGAACTGAAGAACTTCGTGAAGGTGATGCCGCGCGACTTCAAGCGGGTGTTGCAGGCGATTGCCAGGGCCGAGGAAACCGGCGAGAACGTCGACGAGGCGATCATGGCGGCGGCCAATGCCTGATCCCAAG
>JBKOYU010000851.1:0-3925 GCA_046725575.1 Actinomycetota bacterium
GTGTAGACGTGGGTGAGGTGGGTCTGCACGGTTCGCGGCGAGATGAACAGGCGCACGCCGATCTCCTTGTTGGCGAGTCCCTCTTTGAGGAGTCTGGCCACGTCAAGCTCGGTCGGCGTCAACGACCCCCAGCCACTAGCCGGGCGTTTCCGCTCGCCGCGGCCGCGCTGTGCGTAGGCGATTGCCTCGTCGGTGGAGAGCACGGTGCCGTCGGCCCATGCGGCGTCGAACTCACTGTCGCCCAGGGTCTTTCGAAGCATCGTCAGCGATGAGTCAACGCCGGCCTGGTAGATCCTGAAGCAGACCACTCCCGTGCGCTGTCGGGCCGCGTCGGCCGCACCGAACAGCCGAACTGCTTCCTGGCTGTGGCCGGCATCGGCCGCTAACGACGCGAGGCACTCGAGAGCGTCGGGGACCTGAGGTAAGCGCCAACGGACACCGCCACGCTCAGTGCGTCGTGGGCGTCGCGTTCGGCCTGCTCAAGGTCCCCCTGGGCGATCGCGATGCGGAAACATGTTGTGAGTGCGCTTGCGTGGTATGCGCCCCGGGTGATCGACACAGCGGTGTCGGCCGAGCGCCGCCCAGATCTCCCTGGCTCACGCGCTGGCCCAGCGCGGTGACACCGACGCGGCTCGGGCCGCCGCCCAAGCGTCCGACGCCGCAGTGGAAGTCAGCCCGGTCCTGGCGGGCTCGGCGCACCCACCCAGCAACGCGGCGATCAGAGCGGCGCTGGCGTCGAGCAGATGCTCGCAGTTATCCAGGACCACAAGCATCCGCCGGTCGGCGATGAACCGCACGATGGTGTCCACACTCGATCGGCCCGGCTGGTCCGGCAAACCCAATGCCCGCGCCGCCGCGACCGGCACCAGGGCCGGGTCGGTGATCGTCGCCAGGTCGACATACCAGGCGCCGCCGCGGTACTGGTCGGCGACGGCGGCGGCGATCTGCGCACAGCCATGCGCGTCTTTCCAACGCCTCCCGCGCCGGTCAGGGTGACGAGCCGGTTGATGTCCAGGAGTCGGCGAACGTCGGCCATCTCGTCGCCTCGCCCCACGAAACTGGTGAGAAGGACTGGAAGATGTTGGGCGCCAGTGGCTTCGCGAACCCGCAGCGGCGGGAACTCGTTGCAAGTGTCCGGATGGCATAGTTGCACCACCCGCTCCAGGCGCGGCAGATCACGCAGTCGGTGCGTGCCCAGGTCGCTCAGCCACGCACCATCGGGAAGCAGGTCGACCACCAAATCGCTCGTGGTGCCCGACAATACGGTCTGGCCGCGTGCGCCAACTCGCGCAGCCGAGCGGTCCGGTTAATGCTCGGGCCGATGTAATTGCCCTCATTCCGTTCGCTGCGCGGGTGCTCGGAGACTTCTACCGGACCGTGACGATTGTCGAACGCGACGTGTTGCCGAACGAGCCGGTCAACCGGCGCGGGGCTCCACAGGGCCGCCACGGCCATGCGCTGCTAGCGCGGGGTTCGCAGGTCCTCGACGAGCTCTTCCCGGGCTTCTCAGCGAAATCGTCGAATGCGGAGCACCGGTCTTCGACGGCACCGACCCGTCGGAAGGGTATTTCTCCTTCGGGGGCCATCTATTCCCGCGGGAAGGCCGCCCGAAAGACCCCATGCCGCTGTTCCTGCCGAGTAGGCAGCTGCTGGAATGCCTTGTCCGGCAAAGGGTTCGCAACAGTCCCAACATTGTAGTGCTCCAAGCCCACGACGGTGGAACCGAGAACGTGCTCGCGGCGGAGCTGGTGGTCGATGCCACCGGCCGCGGGTCGCGAACCCCAACGTTCCTGGACCACCTCGGATACAACCGCCCGGTACGGGACCACATCGATGTGCGCCTGACCTACACCAGCCAGCTGCTGAGGCTGCCGCCGCAAAACCGATCAGCGTGGCCTGGCAACTCGCGGCCGGCGGGGACCTCAACCTGCCCGACGTGAAAGGACCGCGACCACTATCGGTGCGCATCGCCAACAGATACATGGACCGGCTCCAGCGCACTGCCGAGTCCGACATCGTTGTTGCCGAACAGTTCCTACGCGTCACCGGGCTCGTCGACCCCCGAGCCGGCTGCTGCACCCGAAGATAATGCTCCGCGTCGCGTCCACCGGCTGGCGTCGCCACAGCCATCATCGACCCCCACAGGTGAGTTCGAGTACGACGATTCCAACGCCAGCCCAGTATGGTCACAGCTGTACCCACCCATAGTCGACTCTCGCCAGCAGTGGGCCAATTCGCGGGGTCCGGTCATCCTCACTGGCCGTTACTGCTCCTTCCTGGGTGGACCGTAACGTCCTTCCTGGGTGGACCGTAACGCCGTCGAGCGACATCGAGGGTTAGCGGTCGCGGCCGTCTCGTTCGCCCGCCTTTACCTCTGCTGGACTACCGCTCGTAGAGGCGGGATGTGTGCCGCATTGCGGCACAAATGGCGTCCACGGACAATCCCAACGCTCGGTCCACGTCCGCCAGAGCGTCGCGCGCAGCCGACAAGGCGCCGGCGGGCTCGATAGGATCGCCGGGCTCGTCGACAGCGAGAGTGGAGGCGTCGAGCCGGGCGTACTCCAGCCTGACGTCGACCAGCAGGCGGCGGGCAGAGGTCACCTGATCAAGCAACTTCCAACCTCGACGTCGAGGTCAGCTGGTGGCGTGTGGCTCATGACTCGACTGTTCTCTCGGGCTCTGACATTTCGTACGTTTACTGGACGTTGTCAGTGGTTGTCTTCGGTGCTTGGTGTTGGCCAGTAGCCGATTACCCCGCCGTTGAACTCGAGGCCGGTTTGTGGGAAATCGTCGCCGATGGCTAAGAGTGGCTCATAGCTGAGTTTGGCGGCAGCGTAGCTCATGCAGTCGCCGAAGTTGAGGGCTGCTGGGTGGCGACCCTTGCCGTATTGCAGGTAGGCGCGTTGGGTGGCCGCGGCGTGGTCCTCGGTGAAATCCGCGATACGGAGCCCAATTTCGGCGCGTAGGCGTTCGAAAATCGTGCGTGCGACGGCACCGTGGCGGGCGGTGAGGACGATTAGGCATGCAGCGGCGGTAGGCGCGGCCATCGTCGGGTTACGGGTACCGGCCAAGGCTGTGGCGATCGGCTGGGCGGAGGGCTCCTCCTGGACGAGCGCGATGAGGGCAGAAGTGTCGACGATCAACGCTTACACTCCGGTTTTTGCGTCGTAGCCGAGGATTTCTTCGCGGTCGTGCTTGGTGATGGGTGTGCGGTCGGTGAGTAGGGGCCAGATTTCTGTGCGCATCACGTCGAGGATCTGCTCGGCGCGGTTGCCGGTGTGAGATTTCAGCAGCGCGAGCTGGGCGTTGAGCGCCTGTCGGATCGCGTTCGTCTTGCTCGTGTGCAGCCGGTTGGCGAGCTCGGCGGCCAGGCGGTCGACCTCAGGGTCTTTAATATTCAATGCCATGGGTAGATGGTACCATCACATATGTAGTTGGTACCGTTGTATTTCGTTGTCCCTTGCCGGCGCAGGCCTGCCCGGAGCGTTTGCCGAGTCGGCAGAGATGAACGCCGACTTTGTCGACAAAGACATCACTTTCGGACCTGAGTGCGGCGGTCCGGGTAAGCCCCCGCTAGACCGTACGCAACGCCCTCGCCAATCCGTCAACTGCCAGATTCATTCCGAAACCTGCCAACTTCACCGAGACGAGACAACGAAGGTTAAGCCGAAACACGTTGCACAACAGAAGAATACGTGCCCCGTGGATTTTGGTGATATCAAGTTGGGTCGAATTCCTGGCCGCAGCGGTGGAGGGAAGGCGGAATCGCCACTTGCTCTACACGATCGCGGCTCTGCGAGAACAGGCGCAAGGAGCCCGTTAGGGCGCGAGGACCCGAAATCAGCGCCGTGACGTGCCCACATCGGCTAATCGTCAAGGGCGTTGCACGAGAGCATCGGCGGCTTGCTGTAATCGACGCTGAGCT
>JBKOYU010001101.1:0-18993 GCA_046725575.1 Actinomycetota bacterium
TCACTGGCGTATGCACGGTTCGCAACATGCGACTTCGACTCTGCGCTAGAGGTAATCGACGTGATACTGGCGTTGCCTCACAAAGAACCGATCGTGGAGATCGCGATTGCCGACACACTTCGCGGTGTGATCGAGATTTGCCTCGGCGATTACGAGGAGGGCCGACGGCATCTCCGGACGGGAACCGCTGAAGCGCGTGTCCTGTCGCCCGTCAGCTATGCATCGGCACTCGCGTATTGGGTCACCTTGTTGGCGGCAGTAGGGACGTACGAGGCTGACCAGCTGTTGGACGAGATGCGCGAGCTGTTGCGGCGTGCAGAGTCCTTCGGTGACGTCTTCGGCATCATTGCAGCACAGTGGGCCTACGGCACGACATTGCTTCGCGCCACGGATGCATCACACGACGCTGCGATCGATGTGCTCGAACAAACGCGTACGAGCATCCTTAAGCACGGGGTTTGGATCCTGGCGCTCACGACCCTTGGTCCCGACCTGGCGATCGATGCCGCCCGCAAAGGGCAACGGGACGAAGCAATCGAGGAACTTCGCGCCTCAGTTTCACGTCAGACGGCTGGCGGCTCTCCAGTCTTCGTAGGCTGTGCGTGCGAAGGTCTGGTCGAGCTTCTCATCGATCGGGGATCCGTCGACGATTTCACAGAGGCGCACCGAATCGTTGACCAGTGGCAGGCCCGGCGCCCCGGTATTCCGGCGCTGGATTTGTGGTGGCTGAAATCACGTGGGCGATTGGCCAAGGCCGAAGGCAATCCCGACGGCTACGCTTCGCTGGCCAGCCAGTACCTCTCGCTTTGCGAGAAGCTCGACGCCCGAGGGCGACTGGCGGACGCGCGTCGAATGGTCAACTAAATCATCTGAGCTGCGGCACCAGGGGGCAAGAGATGGCAACGGTATTGGCCTACACATCTCCTGCGCTTGGGCATCTCTTGCCGATCAGCGCACTGATGTCCGAGTTGTCCCGTCGTGGTCACAAGGTCCATGTGCGCACACTTTCCACCGGTGTGGAGCTAGCCCAACGTCTCGGCTTCACCGCGGACGCGATCGATCCGCGGATCGAGGGAATTCAGCACGACGACTGGACAGCAACCAATCCTCTTGCAGCGCTGAAGCTTTCCGTTGCGGTGTTCGGCCAGCGGGCCGTCTACGAAGTCGCTGATCTCGCCGATGCTGTATCGCAGGTTCACCCGGATGCCTTGCTCGTGGATGTGAATTGCTGGGGCGCGCTTTCGGCGGCCGAGGCTGGTGTCGTGCCGTGGGCGTGTTTTTCGCCGTACACGCCACCGCTGCGATCGCCTGGGGTGCCACCATTCGGGCTTGGCCTCAGACCTCTGTCGGGTGTGTTGGGCCGGCTCCGTGATGCAGCCGTGCGGATTACGCTGCTGCGCGCGATCGAGAATGTAATGTTGCCGCCTATCAACGGGATTCGTGCAGACACAAGAATGCAGAGGGTCGGGTCGATCGACGAGTTCCTGCGCCGGGCGCCGCTGATGTTGGTCGCAAGCGGCAAGCCGTTCCAGTACCCGCAAACCGAGTGGGGCGAGGCGGTGCAGATGATCGGACCCTGTGTTCTTGATCCAGGGCCGGAGACTAACCCCGATTGGTTGGCATTGATTGACCGGCCAATTGTTCTCGTCACGACGTCCTCGGAGCGGCAGGCCGACATCGACCTCGTTACTACCGCGATGACGGCGTTGGCCGATGAGCCGGTGCATGTGGTAGCCACTGTGCCTGCCGGGCACTCAGAGGGTGTGACGGACTCGCCCAACGCCACCGTACGCCGATTCGTCCCACATGGAGTCGTACTGGATCGCGCAGTTTGCGCGGTGACGCACGGCGGGATGGGCGTCACTCAGAAGGCACTTGCCCGTCGCGTACCCGTGTGCGTGGTGCCGTACGGGCGTGACCAATTCGAAGTCGCACGACGCGTCGAGGTCGCACGGTGCGGTACGCGGCTAATGGCCAAGAAACTGTCGGCACCACGGCTGCGCGCGAAGGTGCGAGAAGCCATGACGATGACAGACGGTGCGAAGCAGGTAGCGGCCGGCTTCGAGGCCACCGGCGGAGTGGCGCGCGGCGCCGACTTGTTTGAAGAGCGCGTACTTAAGCTCAGTCCAGACTGAACGAGGTCAGCCGACGGCCGGCTCCTCGGTGATCGCGCTGACGACGTGTGCCGAAGTGGTCTCGCCCCTCATCTGGTCGAAGGTCGACGTAATACGGAAGACAGTCGGCCATCGCCTGCTTCGTGGTGAACAACGGTTGGTGTCCGAGATCGCGCTGTGCCTTGGCGATCGAGAAGTAGTTGTCGAGGGAAAGCCGTTCCACGGCAAGCGGTTCCAGCAGCGGTTTGGGCAGTCTGAACCGGGAAATGGAACCACTGCCACGCCGTCATCACGAACCACACCAGTCGGCCCGGCACCCGCAGCCGAGGCCAAGGCTGGTCGCATGCCTCCACGACCGGCCGGGAGAACTCGAACATGTTGAGCGGCTCGCGTTGAATCAGCCATGCGGCCGAGCATAAATGAAACGTGTTACAGTTTCGACTCCGTAAGCGAAAAGTCGTTCCAAACTCAAGTTTCCTCGCCGTCCTTGGAGGCCAGCGCATCCTCGACTCGCTTGCGCGCGCCAGCTAAATGCTCTTCGCAGCGTTTAGCCAGCTTTTCACCTCTTTCCCAGAGTTTCAGCGATGCGTCGAGGTCCAGGCCACCCTGCTCCAGTTGCTGCACTACTTCGATCAGTTCATCGCGGGCTTGCTCGTACCCCAACTCACTAATAGGCTTCATTCTTTGCCCTCGCTTACGGCGGTGACGGCCCCGTCGGCGACCCGCACCCGCAGCCGCGTGCCCGCCGGCGCGTCGGCCGTCGTGCGCAGAATCGCGCCTGTCGGCGTCTGCACCACCGCGTAGCCACGGTCCAGAGTGGCCGCCGGTCCCAGTGTCGTGAGCCGGGCCGATAAGTGGCCGATCCGGTCCGATTCGGCGGCCACCAACCGGGTGATGTCACGGCGAACACAGGCGCGGGCCCGGTGAATCTCGTCGGCGCGCGCGGTGAGCGCGGCCAGCGGCTGGGCCAGCACCGGCCTGCCGCGCAGTTGCGACAGGGTGTGCTGCTCGCGGTGCACCCAGTTGCGCAGGGCACGCGCGCAGCGCCGCCGCAGATCCGTGATGAGCGCCTGCTCGGCCGCTGCGTCGGGCACGATCCGCTTCGCCGCATCGGTCGGGGTGGCCGCGCGAAGATCGGCGACGAGGTCGCACAGCGGGTTGTCGGGTTCATGGCCGACGGCGCTGACGACGGGCGTGGTGCACGCGGCGATCTCGCGGCACAGGGTCTCGTCGGAGAACGGGAGCAGGTCCTCGACGCTGCCGCCGCCGCGGGCGATGACGATCACCTCGACCGCGGCGTCGTGGTCCAGCTCGCGCAGCGCGTCGACGATCTGCGGGACCGCGTTGGGCCCCTGCACCACGGTGTTGCACACCTCGAATCGCACCGCAGGCCAGCGACCAGTGGCGACGGTCATCACGTCACGCTCGGCGGCCGAGGCGCGGCCGGTGATCAGTCCGATGGTGCCGGGCAGGAACGGGAGCGGCCGCTTGAGCCGCGGATCGAACAGCCCTTCGGCGTCCAGCAGCTGGCGCAGCCGCTCGATGCGCGCGAGCAGCTCGCCGACCCCGACGGCGCGAATCTCGCTGACCCGCAGCCAAAATGAGCCACGCGCGGTGTGGAAGTACGGCTTGCCGCACACCACCACCTGAGTACCCTCGGTCAGTTTCACCGGCGCATTGCGCACCAGTTCGCGGTGGCACGTGATCGACAGCGACATGTCGGCGGCAGGGTCGCGCAGCACCATGAACACGGTCTTGGAATCCTGCCGAACCTTGATCTCGGTCAGCTGACCCTCGACCCAGACTGTGCCGAGACGGTCAATCCACTTGGCCACCCGGGTGGCGACGGCTCGAACCGGCCACGGATTCTCGGGGGACTGGCCTTGCTCGGTCGCTGTCACTTGGCAGTCGCGCGGGTGATCCTGTTGGCCAGCAGAGTCTGGAACGGAGCGCGCGCCTTGGTGGCGCCTTCGTAAGCCAGCAGCGCCTCGAGGTCGGCGACACGCAGCGACGACAGCCGGGCCCGCAGCTGGGCCAGCGTGAGCGAATCATAGTCGAGCTCGGCGACGGTATCCGGCGGATCGGCCTTCGCGAACCTGGCTTCCTTCGCGGCGGGGTCGGGGTCGGAATTCTCCGGCTCGCCGCCGGTGAACAGCGCAAAGCGGCCCGCGGTCAGGCGTTCCCCGTCGGTGCCGGGACGTACGGACTCGTCGGCTCCATCGTTATCGAGGTCCTCGTCGAACGTGGCCCACTCGGGCTGTTCCTCTTTGGGCGGGAACAACTGGTCGAGTGCCTCGTCTCCCTTGATGACCAGATCGGCGAGGTCCTGCTGCACCTTCATCACGAGATGGGCAACCTGGCTCGCGACGGTCATCGGATACATCAGGATGGTCTGCGGAAGCTTGCGGGTTTCCTCGATCGCGGTTACCAACACACCTACCAGCAGACGGATCCCAAACGGTGCAGTTGCCATGGCCTCCAGACTACGGGCGCTCGTCTGGCTGGCCTCGGTAGGTTGCCGATCAGTACGCTTGGACCCATGCCGCCGACGATAAATATGGGGATTCCGGGCGCCTCCAGCTCGGTGACCGGCGGTGCCGCGGGTAAGCGGGTGCTGTTGGCTGAGCCGCGCGGGTATTGCGCGGGGGTGGACCGGGCGGTGGAAACCGTGGAGCGCGCGCTGGAGAAGCACGGCGCCCCGGTGTACGTGCGCCACGAAATCGTGCACAACCGCCACGTGGTCGACACGCTGGCCAAGGCCGGCGCCGTGTTCGTCGACGAGACCGACGAGGTGCCCGAGGGCGCGATCGTGGTGTTCTCCGCGCACGGTGTCGCGCCGACCGTGCACGTCAACGCTAAAGAGCGCGACCTGCAGGTCATCGACGCCACCTGCCCGCTGGTCACCAAGGTGCACAACGAGGCCAAGCGATTCGCCCGCGACGACTACGACATCCTGCTGATCGGCCACGAGGGCCACGAGGAGGTCATCGGGACCGCCGGTGAGGCGCCGGACCACGTGCAGCTGGTGGACGGGCCGGACGCCGTCGACGACGTCACCGTGCGCGACGAGGACAAGGTGATCTGGCTGTCGCAGACCACGCTGTCCGTCGACGAGACGATGGAAACCGTGAAGCGGCTGCGTGAGCGCTTCCCCAAGCTGCAGGACCCGCCCAGCGACGACATCTGCTACGCGACCCAGAACCGTCAGGTCGCGGTCAAGGCGATGGCCCCTGAGTGCCAGCTGGTGATCGTGGTCGGCTCCCGTAACTCGTCGAATTCGGTGCGGCTCGTCGAGGTGGCGCTGGGCGCCGGTTCGGATGCCGCCCATCTCGTGGACTACGCCGACGACATCGACCCAGCCTGGCTCCAGGGTGTGACGACGGTCGGCGTCACGTCCGGCGCGTCGGTGCCCGAGGTGCTGGTGCGTGGTGTCCTCGAGCGGCTGGCCGAGTACGGCTACGACATCGTGCAGCCGGTCACCACCGCGAACGAGACGCTGGTGTTCGCGCTGCCCCGGGAGATCCGCCCGGCGCGCGCGTGATGCGCTTGTGCCACAAGCTGTTTGCGCTGATCGCCGCGCTGGTCCTTGCGATGGCCGGTTGCGGCGACGACGCGGCGGATCGGTTGAACACTGCGGTGCACACGTTCGCCGACGCCCTCGACAACGGCGACGCGCAGGCAGCTGCCGCCGCCACGACCGATCCCGCGCAGGCGTCCGACACCCTCGGCAAGCTGTTCGACAGCCTCGGCAAGAACGCCCACTTCGAAGTGTCGACGGTCGATCACAAGGACAACGACGCGACGCTGCGCCTCGCCGCCACATGGAAATTCGGCAAGGACGGCCGCAACCAGTGGACCTACACCACCACCGGCAGCGCGAGCCAGACCGGCGACGAATGGAAGATCCGGTGGAATCCGGCGACCGTCGCACCAGGCCTCGGCACCGGCCCGCTGACGTACAGCACGATGATCCCCGACCCCGCCGCCAGGGTGCTCGACCGCACGGGCGCTGAGCTGCTGACCCAGCAGGTCGTCACGCTGGTCAACGTGTCGCCCGGCGCCGACGTGAATGCCGTTGCGGCGCTGCTCAATCCGATCGACACCGGAATCACCGCGGAGTCGCTGCAGGCGCAGCTGAACGCGGCCAACGGCCAGCCGGTCACCGCGGTGACGCTGCGCGCGGAGGACCTGGCGCCCATCAAGGAGACGCTGTCGGCGATGCCGAACGTGACGCTCGCCCCGCAGACGCGGCTGCTCACCACCAACAAGGCGCTGACGTCGCCGACGTTGTCCGGGCTGTCCGACCTGTGGCAGCGCGCCACCGACGACGCCACCGGATGGGCGGTGAGCGCCCAGACCGCCACCGGCAGTCAGCGAGTCGGCGGGCAGGACCCCAAACCCGTCGCCGACATCGCCAGCACACTCGACGTCGGCATGTCGCGCGCCGCCGAGGATGCGTTGGCCCCGATTGCGACGCCTGCCGCGATGGTGGTCATGCAGCCCTCGACCGGCGACGTGCTGGCCGTCGGCCAGAACCCCGCCGCGGATGCGCAGGGCCCGATCGCGCTGACCGGCCTGTATCCGCCTGGCTCGACGTTCAAGACGGTCACCGTGTCGGCCGCCTTGCAGGCCGGCCAGGTGACACCAGACAGCTTCGTGGCCTGTCCTAGCACGGAGAACATCGAGGGCCGCCAGATTCCCAACGACGACAACTTCGACCTCGGCCAGGTGCCGCTGCACGCCGCGTTCGCGCGCTCATGCAACACCACGATGGGCCGGCTGGCGGTCAACCTGCCGCCCGACGGCCTCACCAAGGCCGCCGCCCAACTGGGCCTTGGCCTCGACTACACCGCGCCGGGCATGACCACCGTCACCGGCAAGGTGCCCGTCGCCGACACGTCAGCGCTGCGCGTCGAGGAGGGCATCGGTCAGGGCCAGGTCACCGCGTCGCCGTTCGGCATGGCACTCGTTGCCGCCGCGCTGGCGCACGGTTCGGTGCCCTCGCCGACGATCGTTGCGGGCCAGCCAGGCAAGCCAGAACGCGCTCCGGATCCGCTGCCGGCGAGCGTCGACGATCAAGTGAAATCGATGATGCGCGAAACGATTACGAGTGGCACCGCCACCCAGCTTCAAGACATCCCCGACATGCTCGGCAAGACCGGTACAGCCGAATACATCGACAACACGCACGCACACGGCTGGTTTGTCGGCATCGACGGTGACCTCGCGCTGGCGGTATTCGTCAGCGACGCGGGCAGTTCCGGCCCGGCCGTGGACGCCGCGGGTCGATTCCTGCGCGCCCAGAAGTAGACCTGTCCCGACCGTCGTCGGCCAGATCCGTGAATTGCAATTCAATATCAATGCCCGCTACCCGCCCGGTATTTACAGTTACGATCGCGTTGACGGGGAGGGGAGGCCGAAATTGGGGTCTCCGGGCACTCTGGACACACGGCCCTCTACGGCGTGGCTGCGACGACTTGCCCGCACAACGCCTGGTGTCATCGGAATCATCGCGCTCGGTGTGGCGGCAATTTGCGTGATCGCCGGTGTGGTGTGCGGGGGTCAGCTCGACGGGCGGATCGACGAGCGCAATGCGGTGCTGACCCGCTCCGAGCCGTTCGCCTATGCGGCGCAGAACCTGTACGCCGCCCTTTCGGCCGCCGACGCCGCCGCGGCGTCGGCGTTCCTCTCCGGCGGAATTGAAACGGCTGAGATGCGCGCGCAGTATCAGCAAGCCCTCGCCCGCGCGTCATCCGCACTAGCGGACGCGACCGCCGGTACGACGGACACCGAAACCCGCACCGCGATGGCGGAAATATCCGTGCAATTGGGCGCCTACACCGCACTCGTCGAAGCGGCACGGGCGAACAACCGGCAGGGCAATGTGATCGGCTCCGCCTACTTGCGAGAAGCATCGACGTTGATGCAGACATCGCTGCTGCTTAGAGCCGAGAACGTCTACACCGGCAAGCTCGCTACCGTCGCGGAAGGTCAGCGCGCCGTCGGTTCCCTGCCCGTCGTCAGCCTCGTGCTGTTGGCGCTTGCCATCGTGGGGATCGGCGTCAGTTCGGTGATGATGTATCGCCGCACGAATCGGCAGTTCAACATCGGGCTAGTCGTCGCGGCGGCCACAGTGATCCTGGTGATCGGGTGGGTCGTCGTGGCCACCCAATTGGCCGCGGGCGAGATCGAGCACAGCCGAACCGAAGGCAGCGAAAGGTTCGAACAGCTGGCGAGGGCGCGCATCCTCGCCCAGAAGGCGCGGACGGACGACACCCTCGAGTTGATCGCGCGCGGAGACATCGCCGCTGGAGAAAAGTCGTTCTACAGCCACATCGACGAGCTGGGCAAGCTCCTCGAAGCGGCACCGGCGGCGGCGAAGGACGCCGTCCAGAAATGGACCGACAGCCACCGAAAGCAGGTCGAGGCCTACAACGGCGGCGATTACGGCGCCGCGGTCGCCCAGGCAATCGGGCCCGATCCGGCCGCCTCTGCAACGCAGTTCGCCGCCGTCGAATCGAACTTGCGTGACGGGATCGAGCGAACGCGCGAAACGCTGCGCGATCGGGTGTCCGCAGCGGGAACATGGCTGGCATGGAGTCCCACGGCGACCCTTGTGCTGATGGTGGTCGCTGCGTCAGCGGCCGTCGTCGGGTTGTGGCCGCGACTCAAGGAGTTCCTATGAGAACACGAGTTGTGGTGGCGCTGTTGGCCGTTGCGGTCGCCGTCGCCGGATGTGGATCGACCGTTGCGCCGGAATCGGTGTCGGTGTCGCCGGCTGAACCGTGGCCATCCGGTGCGGCGGAAGTCACGACAACACCAACTGCGGCAAATGCGGCGGACTGCGACAGAGAAGCCAGCCTGCGGCCCGGTCCGCTGCCTTCTCCGGGTGCCATGCCGCCTGGCTCGACGATGGCGGCGATCGCCGAGCGCGGACGGCTCATCGCCGGTGTGGACCAGAGCACGGATCTGTTCGGTTCCCGCAACCCAGCCACCGGCCAACTGGAGGGCTTCGACATCGACATCGCCCGTGAGATCGCACGCGCCATCTTTGGCGATCCAAACCGCATCCAATTGCGAGTGGTCAATGCGAAGGAACGCGAATCGGTGTTGCAGTCCGGCGAGGTCGACGTTGTTGTGCGGACCTACTCGATCACCTGTGAACGCAAGCAGGTCGTCGATTTCTCCACGGTGTACTACTACGCGGATCAGAAAATCCTCAGCGCGAAGGGTTCTGGGATCGATTCTGCCGCAGCGCTTGGGGGCAAACGGGTGTGCGCGGTGTCGGGCACGACCTCGCTCTCGAAACTATTGGGGTTCAACCCGAGGCCGCAGGTGTTCAGTGCGACCACGTGGACGGACTGCCTCGTAATGCTGCAGCAGGGCCAGGTCGACGCGATCAGCACCGACGACTCTGTGCTGAAAGGGCTGGCCGTGCAGGACCCGACCATAGGGGTGAGCGGGGACAGCATCGCTAAGGAGCCATACGGCATCGGGGTCAACAAAGATCACGAAGACCTGGTCCGATTCGTCAACGGTGTGCTCGAGAAGATGCGCGACGACGGAACCTGGGAGCGCCTCTATGAGGCCCGGCTTCAGCAAGCCCTCGGACCATCTCCAGGTCCGCCGGCGCCACGCTACGAGGACTGACCATGCGCGTGCTGACCACCGACGAGATCGATCGCGAACTGGAGTCGCGCACAAAGGAAGTCGCGGCAATGTCGGCGACGTTGCTCGAGCTGGAGAACCACCCCGGGCTCGAGCACGTGCGTCTCTATCCACCGACCGGCGTGACAGCGCAACGGTGGTCCGCGATCGAGAAATCACTCGCTCAGCTGTGGGAGGACCTCGGGCGGATGACCTCCATTCTGGACTCGGCACGCATGGTGCGGGAGCGCCGATCGAAGCCCGACGACGACGACCGCAAGGAGCTGACCAAGTTGCTGCGCGAGCGGACGCTCGAGGTGTCGCGCCAGCCAATCCCGTTGGCGCAGCGTGAGTTCGGCGGCCCGGGAGAAGCGGTCCAGTATGTGGGGCTCGCCGACACCGCGGAGCGGATGGACGCCGCATACCCGGCCGTCGTCGAGTTCCTCGACGCGGTCGATCGTGTCAACTCGCTTGTCGCCGAAAAGCTCGGACCAACGCGGAAGCGACTCGACGAGGCAGGCGCGGCTGGACCGGAGGAGCTCGCCGAGCTGATGCAAATCTCCGCGACCGACCCACTTTCCTTGACCGCACGGGACGTTGAGAAGCGCATCACCGCCATCGCGGACAGTGTGGAGCGGCGATCGACCGAACTCGCGGAACTGGCCGCAATACAGTCGAATTGGCCCGACAGCCTCGCCGCCACTGCCGACGGTCTGGACAGGTTGCGGGACGCGAGCAGGCGTGCGGCACAGATTCGTACGGAGGCCGTACAAATCGTGCTGGCGGGCCAGTTTCCTGAACGCGAGGATGCCGAACCGAGCCTGCGCGCCGAGCTGCGGTCCATCACCGCACCCGATCCGAAGGCACTTGTGTCGCTTCGCCACCGGATCGAGGCCGCGCTGCGAGCTGCGCGTGAGGAAGAAGAGCTCGCGCAGGGCCTGCTCGACCGTCGCAGCGAGCTCAAGGGACGGCTGACGGCATATCAGGCGAAGGCCGCGCGGCTCGGGCTTGGGGAGGACCGAGACCTGTTGGCGTGCGGCCGAATCGCCAAAGGCCTGCTGTCACGGCAACCGTGCGACCTCCGTGCCGTGACTCGAGCGGTCTCGGATTATCAGCAGATGATTGTCGACAAGCGGGGAAGACCGAATGAGATGCGCTGAACCGGGATGCGGCGGGACCATCGTCGACGGCTACTGTAACGTGTGCGGCACCGCGCCGGCACCCGCTGCGTCACAGCCGGTCTCGGCCTCGACCGCACCACGGCATTCCGCCCCGTCGGTGCGGACGGCGTCGGCGCGGACGGCGTCAGCGCGAACGGCTCGTACCGGGTCGTCGACGATGGGAAGCAGTCGCGGCCGCCTTGGTGCCGGGATCGTCGAGATGCCGCGCATACCGAAGGGCGACCCGGTCGCCGCGATCCTGAAAGACCCCCAGGTGCCGGAGGGCAGCCGGTACTGCGGCAACCACGAATGCAACAAGCCGGTCGGACGTAGTCGGGACGGACAGCCCGGGCGCACCGAGGGTTTCTGCCCGGAGTGTGGCACGCGATACTCGTTTGTTCCCAAGCTTTCTCGCGGTGACCTGGTGGGTGGGCAGTACGAAGTCCAGGGCTGCATTGCACACGGCGGCCTCGGCTGGATCTATCTGGCGATCGACCGCAACGTGCACAACCGCTGGGTTGTGCTCAAGGGTCTGTTGAATTCCGGCGATGCCGATGCCATGGCCGCGGCCGCCGCAGAAGTCCTCGCCCTCGCCGAGGTGGAACACCCGAACATCGTCCGTATCTACAACTTCGTCCAGCATCCGGACTCCGCGGGGATCCCGGTCGGCTATATCGTCATGGAGTTCGTCGGCGGAACGTCGCTGAAGCAGATCCGCAAGGCGCGCAACGCTCCTCTTCCGCCGGATCAGGCGGTCGCGTACATGATCGAGATCCTTCCAGCTCTTGGCTACCTGCATTCGCAGGGACTCGCCTACTGCGACTTCAAGCCGGACAACGTGATGCAGACCGATGAGCAGCTCAAGCTCATCGACCTCGGTGCGGTCATCGCCATGGACGACGAGGAGAGCGCGATCTACGGCACCATGGGCTACCAGGCGCCCGAGATCGCCGAAACCGGTCCCACGGTGGCCAGTGACGTGTACACGGTCGGCCGGACGCTCGCCGTCCTCGTGATGGATGTTCCGCAGGAGAAGGGGCGTTTCGTCGAGCAGTTGCCCGGACCCGCGACCGTGCCGGTACTCGCGAAGCACGAATCGTTGTATCTGGCGATCCTGCGTGCAACCGACCGCGATCCGGCCCGACGTTTCGCGTCGATGGAAGAGCTGGCCGACCAGCTGACCGGTGTGCTGCACGAGATCGTCGCCGTCGACAAGGACACCGCACAGCCACGGATGTCGAGCCACTTCAGCCCGCAGCGTGGCATCTACGGCGCGGGCGCCGACAAGCCCGTCGACGCCGCTAAGGTGATCGCGGCGCTGCCCGTCCCCGTGGTCGACCCCAGCGACCCCGGCGCCGCAGTGCTCGCCACGATCAGCGGCACACCGCCTGCTCAACTCGAACACGCGCTCAATCTGGCCAGAACGGGAGCGCAGCAAGCCAACAGGTCCTCCATCGAGGTGCCGCTGCGACTGGTCCGCGCATCGCTGGAAATCGGCGCACCAGCAGACGCGAGGAAACGGCTCGCCGAACTGGAGTCGGTGATAGCCGGAGATTGGCGGCTGAAGTGGTACAGCGGCCAATGCGCCTTGCTCGACGGCGAATTCGACAAGGCCGCCGCCGATTTCGAGGCGGTGCTGGCCACGTTGCCTGGCGAGCTCGCTCCCAAGATGGCGATCGCTGCCACCGCCGAATTGCGTGGCGCGCGGGACGCGGCTGCGCGCTACTACGAGACGGTGTGGCGAACCGACCACAGTTACGTCAGCGCCGCGTTCGGGCTGGCGCGGCAGCGTGTGCATGCCGGAGACCGGGCGGGTGCGATCACTGCCCTCGACCAGGTGCCCACTGACTCAGCGCATTTCACGCCCGCGGCCGCGACCGCAATCGAGATCCTGCTCGACGGCCGAACACCCGAGAACCTGGACGAGCAGACACTGCTCGACGCCGGCAAGCGCCTCGCGACCTTGAACCTCGAATCGGCCACCAAGCGCGCAACGATTCGGCAGCGGGTGCTCGCCGCCGCGCTGGGCTGGCTGCGGGCAGGCAACAAGCCGACCGCCGCGCGGCTGCTCGGTGAGGACTTCGATGAACCCAGCATCCGGATCGGGATGGAACGCAGCTATCGCGAGCTGGCGCACGAGGCGACCGATATGTGGGAGCGCATTGCGTTGGTCGAGCAGGCGAATGAGGTTCGGCCAAGGACGCCGGTATGACCGACCAGGAGGCCACGTGTTCGCAGTGCGATGCGACCGTTCAGCGCGCAGACCGGTTCTGCGAGAGCTGCGGCGCCTCGTTGGCGGAGGTCAGCCGGGTCGCGATACCGCAGACCGAACAATCAGCGAAAGGACCGTGCGCCGACTGCGGCAACGAGGCCTGCTTTGACGAGTACTGCACGGTCTGCGGCCACCGGCGCGCGGAGCCCGATCGCGACGAGGCGAATCTCGGCGGGATCGTTCTGATCACAGACCGCGGCATCGAACACGCCCGCAACGAAGATGCCGCGGCGGCAGGGATGTTGGCGGGCAACGACATCCGGCGACCGGACGCCATCGCCGTTGCCGTGTGCGACGGCGTATCCAGCTCCGATGAGGCCCATATGGCCGCGGTCGCCGCGTCGAAGGCGGGTGTGGATGCGATGCTCGCCGCGCTCGTCGGGTCCCGGAAGGCGCGCGCGGCGGTGCTGGCGGGTCTGGATGCTGCGGCGAGGGCCGCGGCTGCGGCAGGAACCGATGCCGCGACGGCGCCGTCGTGCACATATACCGCGGCGATAGTCGTCCCGGCTTCCGCAGGGACAGTACAGATCACGGTCGGCAACGTCGGCGACAGCAGGGCGTATTGGCTGCCCGAACCGCCCGCGACTCCGCAACAGCTGACGGTCGACGACTCGCTGGCGCAGGAGTTGATCACCGCAGGCGCTGCTGCCGACTCGGACGCCGTGCAACGCGGCGCGCACACGCTGACCCGTTGGCTCGGCGCCGATAGCGAATCGGAGCCGTGGTCGGCGTCGAGTGTGCAGACAATCACCGCCGCCGGCCCGGGTTCGCTGTTGCTGTGCAGCGACGGACTGTGGAACTACCTGCCCGACGCGGCCGACATCGCACGCTTCTGCACCGGAACCGACGCAAGCGCGGCGGCACGTGCACTCACCGAATACGCATTGGATGCCGGTGGCCAGGACAACATCACGGTCGCAATAATCCCGATCGGAGGGACGTCATGAGTTCGACTGAACAACAAGGCATTTTGGTTGACGTGGACCACAATCCCTATCTCGCCGAGGGCAGCGGTACGGTCGACGCGATCGTCAGCATCGCCGCCGATGTCGCAGCGACGAACTCAGCGCCGGACCGGGTCGAGGCCATCATCATCGACTGCTCGACCTCGATGCAGGCGCCGATCGAGAAGTTTGACGCGGCGAAGCGCGCTACCGCGGCGGCGATCATGGAACTCGTTGACGGCACCTACTTCACGATCGTCGACGGCACCGAGAAGGCCGTCAGCGTCTACCCGCCGGAGGGGCTGGCACGCGCCAGCACAGAAACGAAGGCGGCGGCGATGCGCGCCGTCGACGGCCTGCGCCCGCATGGCGGCACGGCGATGGGCACCTGGCTCGCGCACGTCCGCGGCATCGTCGGACAGCGCAAGGGGGCGATCATCCACGCAATCCTGCTCACCGACGGCAAGGACGAGCACGAAACCCCGGAAGAACTGGGAGAGGAAATCGGGCTCAGCGAAGGCGAATTCACCTGTGACTGCCGAGGAATCGGAACCGACTGGGAGGTCGACGAGCTGCGCGCCATCTCGTCCTCCCTGTTGGGCACCGTGGACATCGTCGCCGATCCCGAAGATCTCGCAGACGATTTCGCGTCGATGATGCGCGTGTCGATGAGCAAGGCGATTCCGGACCTGACGTTGCGGCTGTGGACGCCGGCCGGGGCAAGCGTCGAATTCGTGAAACAGGTGGCGCCGACCGTGGAAGACCTGACACACCGTCGCGTCGATGCGGGAAACCAGTGCGGGGAATACCCGTTGGGCTCGTGGGGCGCCGAGGACCGCGACTACCACATTCAAGTCGAGGTGGAACCCGCGGCGGTCGGCCGCGAGAAGTTGGCTGCGCGGGTGAGTGTCGTTGCGGGCGACGAGGTTGTGGGTGAGGGCCTGGTGAAGGCGGTGTGGACGGCCGATACCGCGTTGTCGGCCCAGATCAGTCGCCGGGTGGCGCACTACACGGGCCAGGCGGAGCTGGCGCAGGCAGTCCAGGAGGGGCTGAGTGCACGCAAGGCCGGGGACGTCAAGACCGCGACCGCCAAATTGCAACGCGCGATGGAACTCGCCGTGGAATCGGGAAACGACGGAACGGCCACGCTGCTCAGGGGAGTGGTCGAGGTCGACGAGCGCACCGGCACCGTCCAGTTGCGACGTGACGTCGCAGCGGCAGACGAGATGGCACTCGACGCCCGGTCCACCAGAACCGCACGAGTGCGGAAGGAGACCTGATGCCGACCTGCATCGAGGGACACGCCTCGAAAGCCGACGACTACTGCGACGTGTGCGGAGCACCGATCGGAAGCCCTGCCGCGCAACCCGATTCGCCGCCAGCGACCGAGGCGAAGGCGTGCCCGGCGTGCGGGATGCCGGTGAGCGGCCGGTTCTGTGAAGCATGTGGACACGACTCGGCGCTGCCCGAACCGGCAGCGGGCCCGCCGGCAGCCCCCGAGGCTAAGTCCGTCGGATGGACCGCCGTCGTGACCGCCGACCGAGAGTTCTAAGAGCGTGTCCTCGCCCGCGCGGGCCCCGACACGGTCGAGTTTCCGCGATTCTTCCCCGAACGCCGAATCGTCCTTCAGGGCGACACCACACTGATCGGAAGGCACAACCGCGAGCAGGGCGTGGAACCCGAGATCGACCTCGGCATTCACCCCGCCGACCGCGGCGTCTCGACGCAACACGCCGTGCTGCGGATCCGTGATTCGGGCCTGACCATCACCGACTTGGGATCCACCAACGGGACCAGCCTCAACGGCAGCGAAGATCGCCTGCCGGAAGGTGAAGAGACCCCACTGGCGGATGGTGATCGCATCCACATCGGCGCGTGGACCACGATCAGGATCGTGCGGAGTTAGATGTCGTATTCCCAGCTGTCGGCTTCCCAGCCGCTGCGGGAAGAGCGCGGCCGGGACCGGTGCGCCGCACGATCGTCGCTCTCGTCGGCGCCGCCGCGGTAGCGCACGCGCGAGATCGGGTGATGCGTGCCATTTCCGTTGCTGACGTGCGGCTCTCGGGGCGGATAGTCATCGAGGCGGCGGCGGCGACGCTCGGGCCGCTCGTAGGAGGCGCGCCGCTCGGCGGGCGGTACGGCCTTACGGGGTTCGCGCGTCGACGATGTGCGCGACCGCCGACGCGGCTCGGCGGGAGGAACCGGCGGCTGCTCGCTCTGCCGGGAGCTGCGGGGCCGACGAGGACGCTCGGCGACCGGTTCGATGATCTCGGTCTCCGGCGGCCGGGCGTGCCGCGATCGCGACGGTGTCGCGCGCTTGGCCGTTCGGGGCGTGCGGGTGGTGCGTTCGGTGGACTTGGCTGCCCGGGCCGGACGCTCGATGGTGTGCCTGCGGCGGGTCGACTCTTTGGTGTCGACAGCGTCGTCCTCGGCGTCCGCGGTCTCACCCGTGAGCAGCGACGACATCTTGGATGTGACCGAAGACACTCGATCGCTGGCCTTTTCCTTGGCATCCTTGGCGGTGGTTCGCGCCGTACCCCGGCGCGAGGACATGCCGTAATACCAGCGGCCCATCCCGATGAGCAGGACGGCGGCAGACGTGAAGAACATCAGCGGGAACCGCTCGATGAGCGGATAGCCGAAGTTGATGAGCGTGTCCTTGACGCCGGTGATCTGCGCGCCATGGAACAGGAAGTATGCGGTGGGCACGGCGATGAATAGGATCAGCGGCGGCTGGATGACGGCGGTGAAGATCGCGGCCTGGCGCACCGCGAGCACAGCGAAGATGCAGCCCAGCGCATACAACGTGGCGAAGACCATGCTCAGCTGTTTGTCGCCGGTGCCGGCGTCGTATGCGAAGCCGACGGCGGTCATCGTGATCGCCAGCAGCACCGCACCCCACCACGGAACACCGGGGATGTTGGGGTGCGCAGAGCGATGGTCGTGCGTGACCGCCGACCGCGCGCGCTGAGCTGACACAGGTAGACCGTACCGGCTCTATCTAAAAGTGGCTGTCAGCGCGCTTCTGGCGTGCCCGTCACAGTCTCCTAGACTCTGATTCCTGTGGGCCTCAACCTGGGAATCGTCGGATTGCCGAACGTCGGCAAGTCGACCTTGTTCAATGCGCTGACGCGCAACAACGTGCTGGCAGCCAACTACCCGTTCGCGACGATCGAGCCGAACGAGGGTGTCGTGCCGCTGCCCGATCCACGGTTGGCCAAACTCGCCGAGATGTTTCACTCGGCAAAGATCGTGCCCGCGCCGGTGACGTTCGTCGATATTGCTGGCCTCGTCAAAGGCGCGTCCGAAGGTGCGGGCCTGGGTAACAAGTTCCTGGCCAACATCCGCGAGAGCGATGCGATCTGTCAAGTCGTGCGGGTGTTCACCGATGACGACGTCGCGCACGTCGACGGCCGGATCGATCCGAAGTCCGATATCGAGGTGGTCGAGACCGAGCTGATCCTCGCCGACCTGCAGACGCTCGAGCGCGCGGTGCCGCGGCTGGAGAAGGAGGCCAGGACCCACAAGGACCGGCGTGCGGCGTACGAGGCCGCGGTGGCGGCGCAGGAGATTCTCAACGGTGGCAAGACGTTGTTCGCGGCGCGGGCGGACATGTCGTTGTTGCGCGACCTGAATTTGTTGACGACAAAGCCGTTCCTGTATGTCTTCAACGCGGACGAGGCCGTGCTGACGGACGACGCGCGGGTCGCGTCGTTGCGAGAGTTGGTGGCGCCGGCGGATGCGGTGTTCCTGGACGCGAAGATCGAGGCGGAGCTGCAGGAGCTCGACGACGAGTCGGCGGCCGAGCTGCTGGAGTCGATCGGGCAGACCGAGCGTGGGCTGGATGCGTTGGCGCGGGCCGGTTTTCACACGTTGCGGCTGCAGACGTTCTTGACCGCGGGGCCAAAAGAGGCCCGCGCGTGGACGATTCACCAGGGGGACACCGCTCCGAAAGCCGCGGGCGTCATCCACAGCGATTTCGAGAAGGGCTTCATCAAGGCGGAGATTGTGTCGTACGACGACCTCATCGAGGCCGGGTCGATGGCCGCCGCCAAGGCCGCAGGCAAGGTGCGGATGGAAGGCAAGGACTACGTGATGGCGGACGGCGACGTCGTGGAGTTCCGCTTCAACGTCTAGCAAGCACAGTGGCGGAGAACTTCCTCCTCGTGCAGCGAACGTTCCTTACCGCTCGAAAAATCCGCAAAATCTCGAGTGGTAAGGAACGTTCGGCGAGCTCTGGGGCAGAGGGGAATCGCTCGAACCCGCATCTTGATGGGCGGGACGGGGCTAGCGTCGGCTACGAACCGAGGTGGTGGCGACGATGATCGTTTCTCAGGCGCAATACGTTCCGAGCAGGAGTGACGAAGCACGTCGTACCGGCAGAGCGGGTCGAATGCTCATCGCTGTGCTCGCGGCGTGCGTTGCCGTGTTGATCGCAAGCTGTTCGTCCACTACGGAGCCGACGACCGTATCCCCGACGGCGACCGCGACAAGCGCTGCACCACCGGCGTCTGCGCTGAAGCCCATCGATCCGAAGGCATTTCAGGCCGTTGTCGATGCTGCCGCGAAGGAGCTCATGGTCCCCGGAGCGATGGTGCTGCTGCGCACCCCGCAGGGCAACTTCAGGGCGGCGGTGGGCACCACCGAGCTCGGCACGCAGACGCCACCGGGTGCGAACACTCACTTTCGGATCGCCTCGAACACCAAGACCATGACTGCGGCGCTGATCGTGCTGCTTGCCCAGGACGGCAAACTGAAGTTCAGCGATCCGGTATCGGCCTACGTCCCGGGTGTGCCCAACGGCGAGAACATCACCGTCGCACAGCTTTTGAAGATGCGCAGCGGCTTATATGGGT
>JBKOYU010000454.1:0-2384 GCA_046725575.1 Actinomycetota bacterium
GCAGATCCCCGAGTTGCTCACCCTGGCTGCCACCATCGACCAATGGTGGCCCGAGATCAACGCGTTCGTGCAGACCGGTATCACCAACGCGCGCACCGAGGGCTACAACCGGCTCGTCAAACAGGTCAAACGAGGCGGCTGGGGGTTCCGAAACCGAGAGAACTCGGCCCGCCGGATACGATTCCACTGCACCCGCAAACAGCGGGCCGCAACCCAGACTTCATGCTGATTGCCCGGTCAAAATCGAAGAACCCCAATGGGTGTCCGCGGTGCTGGGCGCCGTCAGCTGCTGAGCGCACCGGGGGACGATGCCATCAAACGTCTTGGTTAGAACGGCGGTTCGACCGCCGCCCGCCGTTCAGCTGAGGCCACTCACCGGACAGACTTGAGCACCTGAGCGATATTGAACTGCCACCGCTCCACTAGCCGGAATCCAAGATCGTGCGGTACCCAATAGGCGTTTGCCTGCGCGAAGCGTGGACCGGGCGGAAGCGCGGCTCCCTCCTCGCGCTCGGGGCGGCCGGGATCGCGCTCCGAAA
The DNA here is from genome assembly GCA_046725575.1 of Actinomycetota bacterium. GTDB lineage: Bacteria > Actinomycetota > Actinomycetes > Mycobacteriales > Mycobacteriaceae > Mycobacterium. The sequence continues at coordinate 540 of JBKOYU010000454.1, forward strand.
CCGTCCATATGACACTGCATTTGGCGATCTTGTCTTTGACTGCGAACGGGGCCAGATTGGTGTCCCACATGGTGTTCGTCGAGGTGGCGGTGTGCCACAGTCCGACATCGACGAGGTCGCGGTAGGCCTCCGGGCGGGCCGCCAACAACGGTCGAATTGGCTTTGGCTGCGACCACGTCACCGTGTCGTCGAGCAACAGACAATCGCCGGGAGCAGCGTGAGCGGCGATCACGTCGGCCACTTGGCTGTAGTCCATCCCGTATTTTGCGTAGGGCCCGCGTTGTTTCACAAGGTAATTCGGTGTCGCAGCGAGCGTAAGAAAGACAAGGCACATAGCTATCCGTGGGGGTGATCTCAGCACCGCTGTGATGCACGTCCCTATGAGCAGGGCCATCGCTGGTGCAGTGAAACTCAGATACCGCGGGTAGTAGGCCGGCGTCACAAGCAGTGAATAACCGACCAGGACCGTCGTCGGTATTGCGATCCACGCCGCCGCGATGACCGCGAGGTTGGAGTAGTCGAGATCCGTTGCGGTCCACCGTCGTATGGCGACGGCGACGCCGATGATGACGATGGCCGCTACACCGAACCCAACGCTCTCATCGAAGTACTGCTTGAGTCCGAGATCGAGGAAGGTGCGCATGTTGAGGGGCTCGATCCAGTTGAGTTGCCCGATCTGCCGGTGTGCTATCACAAGGAAGGGCGCTGCGAGGACCAGCGTCAGCGTCGTTGCGAGCGCGAATCGACGGTAGTCATGGCGGCCACGCCGCAGCATCGCGACGATCAGCGCGTGAACTGGCAGCATCAGCAGCAGGTAAACCTCGAGGGCCACCGAAACCAACGTCGTGGTGGTGTAGAGCACCCACAGCCGTCGCGAATCCCGCCGCATGGCAACGACGAGAATCACTAAGACCCATACAGAGGCCATCGCAGACATGGCGTACGGTCGCGCCTCGATGCCCGCCCAGGTTGCACGCGGCAAGATCGCGAAGACGACCCCGCTGCAGATCGATGCCGACTGCGTCGAGAGTTGAGCAGCCAACACCACGACTCCCGCCGCCGCCCCGACCGCCAGACCACTGGGCACTCGCGACCAGAACTCGGTATGCGGAAACACCGCAAACCAGCCGTGCATCAACAGGTAATAGAGCCCGTGCACCGCGTCGAGACTGCACAGCATCGCCATCAGGTCGGGTAGCGATCGGCTGCTCGCCGCCGAGATGGTGGCTGCCTCGTCGAACCAGAACGATGGGTTGGCGGCGCCCGCCAGACTGACCACCACCGCGAGCGCACCAATCACCTGGGAGTCGCGCCGCCGTCTGCACCCTAGGGCACGACGGGTCACGCCCACGTCGGCGGCGCAGACGCGACGATCGTGCACGATCACAACGCTAAATCAGCCGGAGCACTGTCGCCGCGACCTCAGCGCCCGCACGTCGATCGGCCCGTATTGAAGAAGGTGTCGGTGGCTGGCGGTGGTGCAGCGGCGCGCCCTTGACTATCCTGCCGTTTTGCGCGTCATCGTCGCTGCCCTCACTCAACCGCGGTGCGCAGGGGTGGCCCGAAAGGTGCCGTCGGTCGGGGGCCTCGGTGGTGGGTCGTTCTATTCCGCGCCCAGGGCCGTTGCAGTACCCTCCTCCGGTAGCCAATCGCCAGCTGCCGGCGACGATGACGGGAGGCTTGACCGATGGCCATGCCAGACGTCACCAGCCGTCCGCCGGCCGTGGACGCCGGGGAAGCGCCGCCTCGGCGTCGCCGGGTCCGCGCGGTAGCGATCCGCGTACTGGTCGTCACGATCGCCGTCGTAGCCACCCTGGGAGCAGTCGAAGTCGCCTTCCGCATCCT
>JBKOYU010000765.1:0-1492 GCA_046725575.1 Actinomycetota bacterium
CCGGAATCCATTGCAGTGACGGATGTTTGGACATCGTCGAGAGATCCAGCACCTCGCGTGCGGCCCAGTTGTTCTCCAAGACGTTGCGACACATGTGATCCCAATACGCCTGGAACTCCTCCCAGTTCTTAGGCACCGGCCGCATGCTCATTCCGTACATGCTGTACCAGGTGATGTGCTCGTCGAACAACTGCCGCTTCTGCGCGTCGGTCAGGCCGTCGCCGAACCGTTCCGCGGTCAGGATGGTCCCCATGAAAAACGTCGAGTGCGCCCAGTAGAAGACATCAGGATTCAGCGCGCTATATCGGCGCCCTTGGTCGTCGACGCCCTTGATGCCGACGTGATAGTCGCGCACTTCGGCGCCCGTCTGCGGTGCCCGGTCACCATCGAAGACGACGCCCCCGATCGGGTACAGCGAGCGCAGCAGTCGGGGCATGCGTTCCCGGAAGAATATGGAGTGTTGTTCGACGGCGGCGCCCAGCTGCGGGTGCATGTTCTGCATGGATCCGGCCCATGGGCCCTGCAGCAGACCGCGCCAGTCGCCGAACAATTTCCAGGTCAGCGAATCCGGCCCGAGGGGCTGCGGCGGCGCGTCGTAGCCACCCGCGGTGACCGGGCAGCCCGGCGCGGGCGTGGGGGACCCGGTGGTCACCGGGCACGCCTCAGACGTATCTTGAGTCACTGGTGAGCTTTCAATCGGAGCCAGATGTCATTTTGACTGAATCTGACTACAGATGTTGTCACCACGGAGCTTAGGGAGTGATGTGCCTTCCGGTCAACGACGGGGCCGATGGTCGGGCGTTCCGCTGCAGGACCGCCAGGTCTTGCGCCGCGACGAACTCATCGCCGCCGGTGTCGAACTGTTGGGCAGTGAGGGCGGGCCAGCCCTGACGGTGCGTGCGGTCTGCCGCGCGGCCGGGTTGACCGAGCGCTACTTCTACGAGAGCTTCCCCGACCGCGACGAATTCGTCCGCGCGGTCTACGACGATGTGTGCGCACGGGCGATGTCGACACTGATGACCGCGGAAACGCCGCGCGACGCAGTTGAGCGCTTCGTCGCGCTGATGGTGGACGACCCGGCGCGGGGGCGAGTGCTCTTGTTGGCCCCCGAGGTGGAACCCGTGCTCACCCGATCGGGCGCCGAATGGATGCCCAGCTTCATCGACCTGCTCCAGCACAAGCTGACCCGCATCACCGATCCGGCAGTGCAGGCCATGGTGGCCACAGGCCTGATCGGTGCGCTGACGGCGTTGTTCACCGCGTATCTGAATGGGCGCCTGACGGCGACGCGGGAGCAATTCATCGACTATTGCGTCGAGATGCTGCTCAGCCGGGTGTCGAGCTACTGACCGCTACTGGTTGGGAGTGCTGACCTCTTCGAGCGGGGCTTCTTCTTCTGCGGCAGCCTCGTCGGCGGCGGCCTTGGCCTCACGACCTTCCGGGCTGGCCAGCGAGGGCCCCGGCGTCGTGGCCGTCGCGTATCCACCGTTGC
>JBKOYU010000368.1:0-1666 GCA_046725575.1 Actinomycetota bacterium
GCGACCTTCAAGACGAGGTATTCCTTTTGTTCGCCTTTGATGGTCCGGGTTTCGATCGCCTCGATCAACGCAGCACCGTGGTGTGGATAGACAACGGTGTCTCCGACCTTAAAAATCATCAGATTCGAGCCCCTTTCACCACTCAATGCTAACACGGGGCTCAGCCGGGTGCGGATCAACGGTGCAGGTCAGGGGCACCGCAGGTGAAGAGTAGGGGTTGACATGGTGACGAATCCGTGCAAGACCAGGGCCGCTTCGTGGGCCCTTTCTTGCGGGTTGGGGACCGCTTCGAGGTAGCTGCCGAGGCGGTGCCAGCCCTCAGCTACCGCCGCCAACCCCCACCTACTACTCTGCATAGTCGAACACCGCGACCGCCACCACGGTCGCCTCGTCGGCGAGCAGGAGGCCTGGATGGACCGCTTCAAACCGCGCACTTCTGCCCTCACCGCCGGGCTGGCGGCGTGCGGGCTGGCCGCCGCCGTCGTTCTGAGCGGCTGTGGGGCCGGCCAGGTGTCCCAGACGGCGACGCAGGAACCCGCGGTGAACGGCACCAGCGGCACCGTCGGTCCGATTTCGCTGCGCAACATCCACCTGCGTGCCGCGCAGTCCACCGATTACGTGGAGCCAGGCCGCGACGCCGAGCTGTTGTTCGTCGCGGTGAACGGCTCGCCCGACGTCAACGACAAGCTGGTCTCGGTCACCTCCGACATCGGCACGGTCAGCCTTTCGGGCGACAGCTCGCTGCCCGCCAACGGCGTTCTGGTGGTCGGCGAGCCGGACGGCCAGATTGCGCCGCTGGAGTCCGCGGAGAAGGCCGAAGCCGTCGAGGCAAAGGTTGCGCTGTCCAAACCGATTACCAACGGACTGACGTACAAGTTCACCTTCGACTTCGAGAAGGCCGGCGAGACGACCGTGGCAGTGCCGATCTCGGCCGGTGAGGCCCCGCGCCGCGAAGCGACCGTAGAAGCCGGCGACACGGGCGGTCATCACTAGGTTTTTCGGGCTGGCTGTCGGTCCAACCGGTTACGGTCACGACGTGGCTAAGGCGCGTTCGCAGTACCGCTGCTCGGAATGCCACTACGTCACCGCCAAATGGGTTGGCCGCTGCCCGGATTGCGGCACCTGGGGCACCGTCGAAGAAGTCGCGGTACTGGCCGCGGTCAACGGCTCGCCCACGCGGCGCGCCGTCGCGCCAACCTCGCCCGCAGTGCCGATCAGCTCCATCGACCCCGGCAGCACCCGGCATTTCCACACCGGGGTCAGTGAACTCGACCGCGTCCTCGGCGGTGGTCTGGTCCCCGGCTCGGTCACCCTGCTCGCGGGTGACCCGGGTGTCGGCAAGTCGACGCTGCTGCTCGAGGTCGCCCATCGCTGGGCGCAGGCGGGCAGGCGCGCACTGTATCTGTCCGGCGAGGAGTCGGCCGGCCAGATCCGGCTGCGGGCCGAACGCACCCGCTGCACGCACGACGAGGTGTACCTGGCCGCCGAATCGGATCTGCAGATGGCGCTCGGCCACATCGACGAGGTCCGGCCGAGCCTCGTGGTGGTCGACTCGGTGCAGACCATGTCCACCACCGAGGCCGACGGCGTCACCGGAGGGGTCACCCAGGTGCGTGCCGTGACGACGGCGCTCACTTCCTATGCCAAGCTGGCCGCCCCGACATCC
>JBKOYU010000417.1:0-4234 GCA_046725575.1 Actinomycetota bacterium
CACCGTCTCCGGGGTGTTGATGTACTTCGCTTCCATCGTGTCGTCGTCGAAGATGCGTCGCGCCCCGAAGCCGATGACCTCGCTGCCGCTGGCCCGGATCGGCCACAGCAGACGGCGGTGGAAGCGGTCCATCGGCCCGCGTCGGCCCTCGCGCGACAGCCCGGCGGCCTCGAGCTCCTTGAACTCAAATCCCTTGCGCAGCAGATGCTTTGTCAGAGAATCCCAGCCCGACGGCGCAAACCCACAGCCGAAATGCGCGGCGGACTGCATATCGAAGTTGCGGTCGAGCAGATACTGCCGGGCGGGCGCAGCCTCCTCGGACTGCAGGGCCGCGGCGTAGAACTCCTGCGCGGCAGCGTTGGCGGCCAGCAGCCTGCTACGGCTCCCGCGGTCGCGCTGCACGTTCGTCGCGGACGCGCCGGTGTAGGTGACCGTGTAGCCGACCCGGTCGGCGAGCAGCTCGACGGCCTCGACGAAGCTGACGTGCTCGATCGTCTGGACGAACGCGTAGACGTCGCCGCCCTCGCCGCAGCCGAAGCAGTGAAAATGCCCGTGGTTGGGCCGCACGTGAAACGACGGCGACTTCTCGTCGTGGAACGGGCACAGCCCCTTCAGCGAATCCGCGCCCGCCCGCCGCAGCTGCACATAGTCGCCGACGACGTCCTCGATCCGGACGCGTTCGCGAATGGCCGCGATGTCACGATCAGGAATCCGGCCGGCCACCGGCTCAGTCTAGAGCGCCGGACGTCCGGCGCGATCACGCTTAAGCCGGCTCCAGGCGCTCCAATCGCCCTTCTGTGAACGACGCGATCTGGTCGACGACCACCCGCAGCCGGGCGCCGTCGTCCGCGGCGTCGTTGAACGCGGGCACGAAGATCGGGTCGAGCGTGGCGGGTGCACCCGCCAGCACCCACTGCGCGACGTGGTGGATCCGCTCGCGCTGCCGGGCCTGCAGCTCGAGGTGCCGCGGGTCCGACATGATGAACTGCAGCGCCAGGATCTTCAGCACCGCGACCTCGGCGCGCACCAGCGCGGGCACCCGCAGCTCGGCCTGGTAGCGAACCAGCGGACCGGGGCCCGCCGCCGAACGGGTGGCGGCGATGGCCGCCGACGCGAACCGGCCCACCAACTCGCTGGTCAACCGTTTCAGTGCGACGGATGCGGCGAGCGTGGCGTCGTACTTGCCGACCGCGGCGACCACCGGCAGCGCCGACAGTCGCTCGGCGGCCGCCACCAGGTCATCGGCCCGCAGGCCCGCGCCCGTCCCGCTGGACTCGCCGAGGCGCCCGAGCACCGCGGCCGCGTCGTCGTCGGCCAGCACCCGCATGTCGATGCGGCCGGAGACGACGCCGTCCTCGACGTCGTGCACCGAGTAGGCGACATCGTCGGCCCAGTCCATCACCTGGGCCTCCAGGCACGGCGTGCCGTCCGGAGCTCCCGACCGCACCCAATCGGCCGCCGCGGCGTCGTCCTCATAGAAGCCGAACTTGCGGTTCTCCGGACCGCGCCGCCACGGGTATTTGGTCACCGCGTCGAGCGCGGCCCTGGTCAGGTTCAGCCCAGCGCTGCGGTCTTGGGGGCCAAGGACTTTGGGCTCGAGGCGGGTGAGAATGCGGAAGTTCTGCGCGTTGCCCTCGAAGCCGCCGTGCTCGGCGGCCACCTCGTCGAGGGCGCGCTCGCCGTTGTGGCCGTAGGGCGGATGGCCGATGTCGTGGGCCAGGCCGGCCAAGTCGACGAGGTCGGGATCGCAGCCCAGCCCGATGGCCATGCCGCGACCGATTTGCGCCACTTCCAGCGAGTGGGTCAGGCGGGTGCGCGGCGTCTCGCTCTGGCGTGGTCCGACGACCTGAGTCTTGTCCGCCAGCCGGCGCAGGGCCGCGCTGTGCAGGACCCGGGCGCGGTCACGGGCGAAATCGGTGCGGTGTTCGGTGTCGGTACCCGGCAACGAGGCGCCCTTCGGCGGTTCGACCACCAGACGCTGGCGGTCGAACTCGCCGTAGGGATCTCCAATCACAGCCACCGACGCACAGTCTGCCAGTACTACATTGTGGGCCATGCGCATCGCCCGTTTGCTCGGCCTCGTGCTCGCGGTACTGACAGCCGGCGTCTTGCTGGCCCCGACCGCTGCCGGGCAGCCGCCGTTCCGGCTGCCCAGTTATGTCAACGACGGCGCGAACGCGCTCAGCGGGTCCGAGTTCAGCGACGTGCAGCAGGCCGTCGACAAGCTGTACAACGACCGGCACATCCGACTCTGGGTCGTCTACGTCGACACCTTCTCGGGGCAGGACGCCGTGGGCTGGACCGACGCCACCATGCGCGCCAGCGACATCAACGCCAGCGAGGATGCCGTTCTTGCCGTAGCGACTGTCGACCGCGCGTACGCACTTCACGTGCCGTCCAGCGTCAGCACGAGCACGGCCGATGATTTGCGCACCAACGAAATCGAACCCAAACTGCGCCAGAGTGACTGGGCCGGCGCCGCGATCGCCGCAGCCGAGGGACTCAACCCGACGACGTCGTCGACGGGTGCGGGTATCTCGTTGTTCGGGCTCCTCGTGGCGTTCGCGGTTCTCGCTCTGGCGATTCTGTTGCTGTGGTTGTGGACTCGGCGTCGTAAGCGAAAGCGGCGTGAGGCGGAGTTCGCCGCTGCCCGCCGTGTCGATCCAGCCGACCCGAACGCCTTGGCCGCGGTTCCCATCGATGCCCTCGACGACCTGTCGAAGTCGATCGTCGTCGAGGTCGACAACGCCGTTCGCACGAGCGACAACGAATTGGGTTTGGCGGTCGAGGAATTCGGCCCCGAGCAGACCGCGCCATTCAGCACGGCGGTCGCCAATGCCAAGACCACGCTGGCCCAGGCGTTCAACGTGCGGCAGATCCTCGATGACGCCGTGCCCGAAACCGCACAACAGCGGCGCGACCTGCTGACGCGGGTGGTGGTCGCCGCGGCGAAGGCCGACCGTGAACTCGACGCCCGACGCGAAGCGTTCGAACAGTTGCGAGATCTGGTGATCAACGCCCCATCCCGGCTCGACGCGCTGACCCAGCAGATGGTCGATGTGACGGCCCGGATCGCGCCGTCGGAGCAGGCTCTCTCGGCGCTGCACAAGCAGTACTCCGATACAGCCCTGGCATCGGTGGCCGGCAATGTCGAAACGGCCAAGCAGCGGCTGGCTTTCGCCGATCAGAACATCACCAACGGGCGCACCCTTGTGGCGCGCCCGGCCGGGAGCCAGTCCGGTCTGATCGACTCGATTCGCGCCGCCGAGTCGGCACTGGGCCAAGCCCGCACCCTGTTGGACGCGATCGACAGCGCGGGCACCGACATCAACCGCGCGGTCGCCAACCTCCCCGCGGCGATCGCGGACATCCAGCAAGGCATCAATCAGGCGGGAACGCTACTGGCGCAGGGTAATACGCCGCACACCACCGAACTCGGCGCCGCTCGCGACGCCGCAGTCAAGGCGGTGGCGGATGCTCAAAGCACTGGCACCGCAGATCCTTTGGGTACGTTCACCAAGCTGACGCAGGCCGACGCCGAACTGGACCAGCTGCTGGCCAGCATCGCCGAGGAGCGCGAGGCCACCGAGCGGCTCAGCCGCGCGTTCGACCAAGCCCTGTTCACCGCGCAATCACGGGTGCGGGGCGTGTCGGACTACATCGACACCCGGCGCGGCAGCATCGGCCCGGACGCTCGGACCCGGCTCGCGGAGGCCGTGCGCCAGCTGCAGGCCGCCCAGGACACCAGGTCCGTCAACCTCAATGAGGCCATCGCGCACGCCAACGGCGCCTCCACGCTGGCAGCACAGGCCCAGGATTTGGCCAACGCGGACGTTCGGGCGGCGCAGCGCTCCTATGCCGGGCATTACGGGAGCACCAGCGGATCCAACATGGGTGCCGTCCTCGGCGGCATCATCATCGGCAACATCCTGTCCGGAGCGTTGCGCGGCGGGATCGGCGGCAGCATGGGCGGCGGATGGAGTTCGACGTCCTTCGGCGGCTCTTCTGGCTCTTCCGGTGGTGGCTATACCGCGGGCGGTCGGTTCTAGCACTCCAAGGTCACGGACTCAGCGTGCTGTGTAGGAATTCGTACATCAACGCGTCGTGGTAGGCGGCCTGGGCATTGTTTGAAACGCCGTCATGTCCGCCTTCGGTGTTTTCGTAGTACAGGACGCGGCCGTAACCACCGAGCAGAGTGGGACCGGGGCCCGCCGAATCGCGATGGGATACAAGG
>JBKOYU010001004.1:0-3911 GCA_046725575.1 Actinomycetota bacterium
CCGTGCATCGCGGACAGGCCGGCCAGAGCGGGGATTCCGACCGTGATCAGCGACAGCTGGGAGCGGCGCGAAACGAGGTAGATCACCGGCATCAGCAGGACCAGGCCGATCTCGAAGAACATCGGCAATCCGATGATCGCCCCCACCAGTGCCATCGCCCAGGGCAGGGCACGCGGCGATGCGTGCCCGACGATGGTGTCGACGATCTCATCGGCACCACCGGAGTCGGCCAGCAATTTGGCGAACATCGCGCCCAACGCGATCAGGATGCCGACGCCGGCCGCCGTCGAGCCGAACCCGTCGGCGAAGGACTTGAGCACCTTCTGCAGGTCCTCACCGGCGACGATGCCGACCGTCAACGCGCCGAAGATCAGCGCGAGGAACGGGTGCAGCTTGACCACAGTGATCAAGACGACGATCACCGCGATACCGGCAAGGAAAGCCAGTATCAGCTGCCAACCGGACGCGACAGGTTCGGCGAGCTTGGGGGCGTCGTCGGCGAGGACCGTGACTGCCTCGCCCATCATGAAGGTCATCAGTTCTCCTGTTCCGTGGAGCGAGTCAAATAGTTCTCGACGACGGCGTCGATGTCCTGATCGACGTCGACGACGACGCCGTGTTCATCCGCTTCGAGCGGCTCGAGGGTGTCGAACTGGGATGCCAGCAGAGAGGCCGGCATGAAATGCCCGGGTCGGCTGGCCTGTCTGCGACCGATGACCTGCGGCGACCCGCTCAGATGCAGAAAAAAGACCTGTGGGCAGTGCTTGCCCAGTTGATCGCGGTACTTGCGTTTGAGTGCCGAGCAGCTCATGACACCGCCGGCGCCGCAGTGCTCGGCGAGCCAGTCACCGATGGCGTCGAGCCACGGGTAGCGGTCTTCGTCGTTGAGCGCGTGACCGGCCGACATCTTGGCGACGTTGGCCTCCGGATGGAAATCGTCTGCGTCGGCGAACCGCACATGCAGGCGCTGCGCCAGCGCTGCCCCAACGGTCGACTTGCCGGAGCCGGACACCCCCATTACAACGATGGGTGATTTCATCCCCTCTACCTACTCTCTGTGTTGGACACCACACAGCATTCCCTAATGATCATACGATTGCAAGTAGATGCCCATAAGATATGCTCTTTAGCTCATAACCCCGTTTATGGCATGATGTATGTGTGACCGCGCAGCCAAACGTCGGAGAGTTGCACGCCAATCTTGTCGACGCCCTCGGCGCCGGGATCGTGTCCGGCCAGCTGGCGCCCGGCCAGGTACTCAACCTCGACGGTGTCAGCGCCGAGCATGGGGTGTCGCGCAGCGTCGCGCGGGAAGCGATCCGGGTGCTGGAGTCGATGGGCATGGTGGCCTCGCGCCGTCGGGTCGGCATCACCATCCAGCCAGCCGTGCAGTGGAATATGTTCGACCCCAGGCTGATTCGCTGGCGCCTCGGCGCCGGGGACCGGGCGGCCCAATTGGTGTCACTGTCTGAGCTGCGGCGGGGTTTCGAGCCGGTGGCCGCCGCGCTGGCCGCCCGGCGTGCCGATCCACACCAGTGCCGGATCATGGCGGCCGCGGTGTCCGACATGGTGGTGCACGGCCGGTCCGGAGACCTGGAGTCCTACCTGTTGGCGGACAAGATCTTTCACCGCACCTTGCTCGAGGCCAGCGGCAATGAGATGTTCCGGGCGCTCACCGACGTGGTCGCCGAGGTGCTCAGCGGCCGCACGCATCACGGCATGATGCCCGAGCGGCCGGACCCCGCCGCGATCGAATTGCACGACGAAGTGGCGCGGGCGATCCGGCAGGGTGACGAGGTGGCCGCCGAGAACGCGATGCGCGCGATCATCGACGAGGCGGCCTCGGCGGTCACCGAAGAGTTCTCGCCGCCGTCTGGCACCTAGCGAAATTGGCGAGGTCGGGGTGTATAGATAACGAAAGTGCCTGTCCTGCTGCCGGAAAGGCACTTCGCAGTGAAGGGTAGCGCAGCGGTTCGCGGTGAAAGTGTCCGCGGACGGGCATGGTGCCGGGTCGCACGGCGGGTGGGGAGGCTGCGCGAGGGGGCGGAGCTGTCCAGGCTGTCAGCGCAGGTCACTGCGGTGTTGGCGGATACCAACCGGGGCCGCGCCGGCGTCGGGCACAGCGGGGCGGTGATCGGAAACGTGTCTTCGGCGCCGCCGCCTCGTCTACGACGATTTGGCGGCTGGTCGATGCGGCCCTCTGCCCGGCATTCGGGCTGCCCCGCGCACGCTCGGGCCCGCAGTGGGCCACTGCGGCCCCCGGTGCCGATCAGTGGCTGCACCTGGATGTCGATGCCACTCAGCCGCCACGTCAGCCAGTCATGCGGCAGACCATCACTATCTACCCGACAACAAGCAGGACGCAATGGAAATCCTGAACACCACCGACGGCTGGTCACCGGCGATCGAATCGCGCGGCGGCATCCGTGACGGCGCCTGGGTCGCCGAGGCCACCGGGCTGGTCACGATGAGCAGCTGGCCTCCCGGTACCCGGCTGATCCTACGCAAGCAACGACCCCACCCCGGACCTCAACTACGGTTTACCGACTCCGACGGGCTGCGCGTCACCGCGTTCATCACCGACACCGGCCACGGTGTGGTCGGCGGCCAGCTCGCCGGACTCGACTCGAACTGCGGCACCGCCAACACGCCCGGATGGAGGACCGGATCCGCCAAGCCGAGGCCACCGGGCTGCATAACCTGCCCTGTCACCGGTTCGACGCGAACGCCGCATGGCTGGAAATTATCTTGGCGGCAACAGATCTGGTCGCCTGGACCAAACTGATCGGCACGGCGACTGTCTTGATCCAGCCCGCTCCCCTGCTTGCTGTTGAGCAGTTCAGTGACCGCACTTCACATCCGGCAGCAAGACTTTGATTCTGTCCTGGTTGGGTCGCGGCCGAGTTGTGGCGAGCTGGGTGTGCAAACCTTCAACCTCGCCACGCACCGCTTCGTGGTCGCGTAGCGTGGTCTCGCTGGCGCCGTGGCGAGCAGCTGCGTCGCGAGCCTGCTGCTCACTTCGTGCGCGGCAGTCAACGTGAATCCGCGGGCGTCACGACCGCCGTGCCGCCCCGGTATCGCGGCGGCCCAGGGAGGTAACGGTTGACCACGCCTGCATTGCATCCGGTTGTCCGCGACGTCACCGACCGGATCCGGGTGCGCAGCGCCGAGACGCGGCGAAGGTATATCGAACGCATCGGCCGGGCCGCCCGCCGCCGGCCGGCCCGGCTGGACCTGGGCTGCGCCAACCTCGCCCATGGGTTCGCGGCCTGCGAATCAAGCGCCAAGGACGACCTGCGCGGCAACGTCAAGGCCAACGTCGCGATTGTGTCGTCCTACAACGACATGCTCTCGGCGCCTCGAGATCATCAAGTCACGCCGCCGCGGCAGCTAGCTTAGCTACCGGCCGGGGTCACGAACCTCTACCAGTACCGGGACCTCTGACTGAAAGATCCGATCTGATGGCTCAGAAGATTTGCTTTGATTGCTTCCATAAGTTGTTCCCTGACAAGCCAATTCGGAAGGTTACGTTGGGTCGGCAATGCGTTGTGTGCAAAGCGCAAACGGATCGAACGGAACAGATGATTCCTGTTGAGGCAGAGGACATTCCGCTGGTTAAGCAAATAGCTTCATAGGCGGTCGGGCCCCGGCCGCGGCGCCCGCGTTGCTCGCGTACCTTGGGCAGCTCGTCGGCCAGATGGTCGGGCACCCGCTTGGTTCTGTATGCCCACCGGAAGAATCCGCGGTAGCTGCGGCGCGTTTCGATCGTTCATCCGGTCTGCCGCCCGAACCATTCGACGAACTTCTCCCCGGCAACATCGGCCGGACGGCCGCCGATGTCTCTGGCCATCCGAACCAATTGGATTCGGCGCAATTCCGTCGTGGTTGGCGGTTGCCCGGCCGCGGCGAGG